>JBGTHH010001204.1:0-4395 GCA_041746275.1 Pirellulaceae bacterium
CGATCCCATCGGCACCAGGTGATGGCCCGGGTGCGGTGCCGAATGGCCCCGCGTCGCCTTCGCCGATCGACCAAATCGACCTGGATAGTCTCGATCTGCGGGGTGCGGACGGAACGAGCCTGCGGCTGAATGACTAACGATAGCCATTGGCTCAAGACTCGTTGATGTGACAATTCGTCGATCCTCGCTCAGCCGCTTCGCGTTCAGCACGCGAAGCGGCTGATTTTATTCAATGCCCCGCTTAACTGCTGGTTTTGACTCGCGAGGATCGAGCCTGCCCGATGTGTCAGCAGAGATGCACGTTCGCTGCCGCCGTGAACGTAGTTTCCACACGCTTCAGGGGCCTGTGCGATTGAACATCAAACTTGTGCAGTAGCGAAATGAACATTGCGAGAACCACTTCTGCCGCGATCTGGCGAAGCCGGTACTCGAGCTGGATAGTACGGCGACACTTGGTACACTGCGTAGACAACCGCCGAGTGATGGGATCTCGCGAGGTTGTTGCCTCCTGCTACGAATGTACCCTCCATGCAACTTCGGTTCCTGCTTCCTGGTCTGCTCAGCGTCTTGATGGCCCAGCCCGCCTACGCCGCAGGGGAATGGGAGATTACAACCGAGAGTGAACAGGCGCTGGAGCGCGGACTGGAGTGGCTGGCGCGCAATCAGGGTCCCGACGGGAATTGGACTTCCAATGACGTCGGTTTGGTCAGCTTGGGCCTGTTGGCGTTTCTGGCGGCGGGGCACGCGCCAGGACGCGGAAGGCATGGCGCAGTCGTTCAACGCGCATTGGATTACGTCGTTGATGGCGCGCAGCCCTCCGGTGTGTTGAACATTTCCAACTCGCAACGCGACATGTACAACCACGGGCTCGCCACCTTCGTCCTGGGACAAGTCTATGGCATGACGTCGGAGCGTGATCCGCACGTGCGGCGGACACTGGATCGGGCTTTGCGAGTCATTCGCGATACGCAGTCCGACGACGGCGGTTGGGATTATCGCGCGCGTCGCACGGGACGCGGGCATGACCTCAGTCTGGTCGTGATGCAAGCCAAGGCCCTACGCGGTGCGGCGGACAGCGGTTTGGAAGTGCCACCCGAAGTCGTCCACGCCGCACTGCGTACCGTGCGTGAACACTACTGGCCGCGACATGGTGATCGGACCGGTTCGGAAGCAAGTTTACGCAACGGCCCCGGTCAGTTCGCCTACAGCAAGGGCGGTGGCGGCGAGACGATTGCGATGGCGGCTGCGGGAGTGGTGTGCCTACAGGAGTTTGGCGAATACGACGATTGGCGGATCGGTAAGAACGTCGATGTGATTCTGGCCGCGATCAACGAGCTGCCCGAGGCTCGTCGCAATGGCACACTCCCGTTCGACGCCTACACCTTATATTACGTCGGCCAAGCGCTCTACCAAACGGGCGGCGTGGCGTGGGACGACCACTATGGCAAGCTGCGGGACTACCTCACGCAGTCGCAGATGTTAACTCCGGACGATCCTGGCGAACATGGATCGTGGCGCGACAACGGAGCGCAGGGTGGCGGCAAGGTGGGCGGGCGACCGGGTGACCTCTTCGGCACCGCCGTGGCCTGTTTCGTTCTTGCAATTCCCAATCGCTATCTACCCATTCTGCAAGATGGTCGCACCGCAAGCGGTGCGGTCGGGCCTCGGTCCGGCTCCGGAACTTCACCATGAGTTGGCTGCCGTCGTTGGTCACCTGGCAGTTCGCCGTCGCGGGTCTCGTGGGCGGAGCGGCGACTGTTTTGATCCACGTGTTCAATCGTCGGCGGTATCGTGTCATCGAGTGGGGCGCGATGGAGTTCCTACGGCAAGCGAATCAGCGTAACCGACGAGTGATTCAGGTACGCGATACGTTGCTGTTGACGCTGCGCACGTTGGCGGTGCTCCTATTTGGACTCGCCTTGGCCCGACCGCATTTTGCAACGTCCCAGTCGGCCACCGGTTCGCAACCCCTCTTCGCCTTGCTCGTCGTCGACAACAGCCTGAGCATGACGTATCGCACGTTCGAAGGGACTTTACTTCAACAAGCGAAGCAAGCCGCGCGGGACGTGCTGGAACGTTTGCCCCAAGGCAGTCAGATTGGGATTATCGCGACCTGTGACGACGAAGCGACTTGGTCGATCGAGCCGTTGACGAACATCGAGGATGCCGTCTCGGCCATCGAACGCATCGAAGCGGTGGACCGAGCGGCGAGTGTGGCACAGGTCATGAAGTTCGTGCGTGATGCGTCGGAGCAAATTCGCGAATTGCCCGCCGAGCTGTTTCTATTCACCGATCAGCAGCGAGAGACGTGGCGCGACGCGGCGGAGGTGTTCGAGCTGCCCCGGCTCGATGCGATGCATGTGATCGATTTGGCTCCCACCCAGCGGGATAACACGTGGGTCGCGGATATCCAGCTTCCTGACGAGTTCGCTGAAGGCGGGTCGCCGACCACTATCAACGCGATCATCCAGCGACAGGGAGGTAACGTCGACAGGCAGGTCGAGGTATCGCTGCTTGTCAACGAGCAAGTGGTGGAAACCAAAACCATTCCGTTGGCCGCCGCGCCCGCTGTGGTGCAGGCCGTGACGTTTCAACACCGATTCGAGCCAACCTCGCGCACGATGTCCGACATTAATTTCGTGCCAATCCGCGTGGCGCTGACTCCCGATCGTTTGCCGCTCGACGATTCGCGTTATGCTCTGGTGCCTGTGCTGCCAGCGCTGCCCATCGTCTACGTCGATCAATGGAGTGCGGAAGAAGAAGATCCCGCTCGTCAGCGCTGGGGTGAGACGCGTTCGCTCCGCAAACTGTTTCGGCCCGAACCGGAAGAAGACTTACGTGCCGAACCGCGTGTGGCGCGACATGTCAAATTCGCGAGCCTGCAGGCCAGCGATCTCGATGATGCGCGACTGGTGATTTTGGCGGGAGTTTCCGAGCCGGGACCGAGCGTCCCCTTGCTGCGCGAGTTTGTCGAGCGGGGAGGACGGTTACTGATCGCTGCCGGAGGCAATTTTTCACCTCGAAGGTGGCAGGAGCAAGCTTGGCTAGACGGAGCTGGAATCTTGCCCGCGCCACTACTTCCCGATTTGCTGGGACAGTTGCCTGAGCGATCCGAGGGTGAATTGCAGCCCCTGCTGTTGTCCTACGAGTGCTTCGCCAATAGCCCGGATTTCCAATTGCCGGGCAGCAGCGAGGAGACGCTGCGCGAGGTGTACGCCGAGCCCGTTTTTTTTCAGGCCGTCGCCATCGACGAAAGCCAAGGGAACCAACCTGGCTTGGTCGTGTGGGCACGCTTCACAAGCGAACATGGTCCCGCTTATCTGGTCGAGCGGAAAATCGGTCGCGGTCGTGTCGCTTTCGCTAGTTCCGGACTGACATCCAACTGGAACACGCTACCTCACACCAATGCGATTGTGTTGTTCGATCGGATCGTTCGCCGCCTGATTCGTTCGACATGGCATGAACCTCACCTGGCGACGCAAGCCGAGATCACCGTCGAATTGCCGCTGATGTATCGCGACGCTTCCGTCATGTTGCGGCGACCGGGCGATACGTCGCTGACACGGTTGGAGAGCACCTTTCTGGATCGTGAACATGTGGGTGTGAGAATCCCGCAAGCCTGGCAGCGCGGTATCTATCAAGTGCGCGTGGTATCAGCGGATTCGACCACCTCGGTCGCCGAGGCGACATCCACGGGTGCAACGCTCTGGTCGCGCGATCTGGCCCTCCACGGTGATTCACGTGAATCGGATCTGTCGAAGATCGACGAGGCGACAGTTGCCGAGTGGGCGCGCCACATCCCCTTGAATGTGACCTCGTCGAGTGCCGACATCCGCCTGTGGGGAACCCGCTCGTTAGCTCGGAATCTATGGTGGTGGCTGGCGGTGGTCGTCCTGTTGTTACTCGTGGTCGAAGCCATGATCCTGGCCACCGCGCCTGGCCAGCGGTCGATTGGTCTCCGAGGGCTCGGCGCATGATGCGGCACATTGGCTGGTTGCTGAACCTGGACAACGCGGAGTCGTTGGAAGCGATCGACCTTTCGCTGGGCGCTCCGTGGGCTCATGGTCGTGGCTGGTTGCTGGCGGGTGTCTGTCTGTTGACGCTGGGAATGGCGGTGCTCTTCTACCATCGCTTTGAAGTTCGCACATCGCGCCCGCTTCGTCTCACGTTGACCGCGTTGCGCGGTGCAGCATGGTGTTTGTTGTTGATCACCTTGGCCGCTCCGCGACTACATAGCTCGGTCACGGTTGAAAGACCGGCACTGATCTACGTCGTGGTGGATGATACCGAAAGCATGGGCGGGACCCGTGCCGAGTCGTTGCGAGAGCTGTTCAGTCCCGCTGGCCGACACTTTGTAGGTGAACTCGAACGGCGGCAGCATTGTCACGTCGAGAC
>JBGTHH010001205.1:0-7636 GCA_041746275.1 Pirellulaceae bacterium
ATCCCATGACGGCACCGACGCCGCTCCGCCCCGCCGCGCGATGCTTGTCGTTCATGATGCAGGCGAACCGCACCAGCTTCTCACCGGCTGGTCCGATGCAGGCGACGCGCAGGCTGGGGATGCCGAGCTCCTCGCGCAAGCCGTCCTCCGTCGCGAACACACCTTGCCCCCAGTAAGCCGCCGCATCACGCACCTCGACGTGATCGTCGTAAATGAACAGGTAGCTCGGCCGTGGCGCGCGGCCTTCCAAAATCACGAGATCGTAGCCCGCGAACTTCAATTCGGGACCCCAATGCCCACCGGAATTGGAGGTCGTAATGGCCCCGGTCAGCGCGCCCTTGGTGACCACCATGTAGCGCGCTCCGCACGGAACCGGTGTGCCCGTCAGCGGGCCAGTCGCGAAAATCAACTTGTTTTCGGGGCTGAGCGGGTCGACGGCCGGGTCCATTTCCTCGTACAGGTAGCGGGCAGCCAATCCCCGTCCGCCGACATACTCGCGACGCCAATCCTCACGCGTCTCCTCGACGGTGCATGCGCCGCTCGTCAAGTTCACTCGCAACAGTTTTCCAGTCCAACCACTCATCGAGAACTCCTTGCACTGCGGGTCGGCTCCAACGTGAGAACCGACGCTCGATAAAACTCCGTGACTGCGGCACTCGACTCAGGAAACTTCAATTCAGCGCTTCGACATAGCTCGTATTGACACGTTCGGTCCAGGCATCGAACCAGTCGTTAACTTGCTTACCTTCCAGGAACTCAATGGCTTGCGTGGGACAAGATGTCACGCAGGCGGGATCGCCGCCACACAAATTACACTTCGCCGCCCGATCCGACTGCGGCAACGTAAAGATCGTGCCGAACGGGCAGGCGATCGTACACAAATGGCAACCGATACAGAGCCGATCGAGCACGATCTTGGCACCCGTCCGTTCGTCGATGGCGATGGCGTTCACCGGGCAGGCCGACATGCACCAGGCTTCGTCGCACTGGAGACAGGTATACGGAGCGTAGCTTGCCTCTTCGTCAAAGACATTCACGCGAATGACGCTCTGGGAGGGCGCGAATGTGCCCGTCTGCACCCACGAGCAGGCCAATTCACACTGCATGCAACCGGTACAGCGGTCGGGCACGATGTTCAGCAACTTGGACATGCGATTTTCCTTCCAGCGAACCATCAAGTGGTCGGACAACTCGTCGAGGTAGCGACGCCTGAATCTAGCAAACCAGGACGGTAAACACTAGCAGCGAGCCGGATGCGGGATGACTTGGCGAAAACTTGCTGGTTCACAGGCTGCTGGGCGGGGGTTACAATCACTTAGTCGACATACTCCACGGGCCGGGGCGTGTCCTTACCATGCATGTCTCACGTTTCCATGAAGCGGATGCGTTTATCAAGCACAACTGCCGTGCTGCTGTTGGCAGTCGCTCTCTCCTTCCTCGGCGGAGCGCGGAATGTGGCGCACGCCGCCGATCGGATTGTGCTGCGCAATCTAAAAGTCCTGACGGACAAGTCGGTAACTTCGTTTGACGAGGACGGAGTCCGCTTGAACGACACGAGTACTTTGGAATGGCACGAGATCGAACGCGCCAAGATCTCGCCCGATCAACAAGCGGCCTTCGACGCGATGTTGTCGTCGCTTGGCGGTGATTTGCATCGCATCCGCCAACGTTTGGGTGTCGGCGATTATGCCGGTTTGCTGCCGCAGGCCGAAGCGTTGGAGCCACGGTATCGAGAGCGGCGGAGCGGCACGGCGTATATGGTGCTGCAAGCGCTCATGTGGGGCCGGTTGGCGACTGGGCAGCGGGAAGCGGCACTCGCGCCGTACTTGCGTTGTTACGATCTGGTACGAGCGCGGGGTGCGGCGAAGATCGATTTACCCGGCGAGCGCCGTTTACTATTTGATCCCGCGACGGGATTATCGCCCGAGCTGACACCGGTTTGGTTCGATGTCACCGCGGCCCAGGCTGCCCAGCCACTGGTCTTGCAAGCGATTCGCACGATGCAAGAAAGGCCCGAGGGCGTGGTGATCTATTTCGCCTCGCTGGCCTCCGCCGCGGGAGATGATGCCGCTGCGGAACGCGTCCTCCCGTCGCTCCGCGCAACCCAACCGCCGATTGCCGAGCTGCGCGATATCGTGGCGGCCCAGCGGGAGGTGCTCTCCGCGCGACCGGGACCGGCCATCGCGAAATTGCAAGCCAACCTCCAGCAATTCAGCGCCGATAACCAGGCGTTGGGCCTGTATTGGGTCGGTCGCCAACAGTTAGCTTCGAGCGAGTTAGACGTCCAGCAACAGGGACTGCTCGACTTGTTGAGGATTCCCGCGATCCATGGCACGCGCCAGCCGGAACTGTCGGGTGCGGCGTTGTTGGCGGCGCTGACCAAGCTGGCCGAGTTGAAGGATGTCCGGGGGAGTGTCGCCTTGCGTGGCGAATTGTTGTCCACTTACGGTGGGACCTACGCGGCCAAGCGACTACAACGCCAGGCCACGCCCGAACTACAGCCATGAGGAGCTTCTATGAATTGCCCTGAGAGCCTGTCCGAAAAGGGGTCTGACCCTCTCCGGCGACGCCAATACCCCAGTGAAATCGACTCGCCTCCAAAGGGTCAGACCCCTTTTCGGACAGGCACTGACTTGCTCTCCAGCTCACGACCAGCGCGCTGGCGGATGCTGCGTGTCTTGACCTGGTGCTGGTGCGTCGCGGCTGTGATTGGTGCTGGATCGCTCCCCGTTCGCATGGCCCACGCTCAAGACGACGAGGTGCTTTCAAACCCCAGCGATGCGTCTGCGACACCAGCAGCAAAAACGCGCACCGTGCTCGACACGGTCATCGATGGCGGCGTGGTTGGCTTGTTCATTATCCTGCTGTCCGTCGTCTCCGTAGGGTTCATCATCGAGCATTTCATGACGATTCGGAAATCGGCTTTGATGCCGGATGCGGCTGTGGCGGAATTGGAGACGATGATCGGCCAAGGACAGATCGAACAGGCCATGGAGTACTGTCACGATCCGGCCAACCATTCGATGTTCACATCGGTCGTGCTGGCGGGTTTGGAACGCTACAAGGGTTCCGAATTTGGCTTCGCCGAGTACAAGGCCGCCGTCGAGGAAGCGGGCGAGGATCAAACCGGTTCCCTGTATCGCAAGACGGAGGTGCTGGGCTTGATCGGCTCCATCGCGCCGATGTTGGGCCTGACGGGAACGGTGTTGGGCATGATCAAGGCTTTCAATACCATCGCGGCGACCGACGGCGCGGCGAAACCTGCGGAGTTGGCCGGAGGCATCGGCCAGGCGTTAGTGACAACGTTAATGGGATTGGTCGTCGCGATTCCGACCATGGTGGCTTTCAGCTTCTTTCGCAACAAGATCGACTCGATCATCGCGGAAGCGGGCAAGCGCGTGGAGCAAGTGCTCATGCCGCTAGGTCGCCGGAAGTGAGCAAGTGTGATTCACCTTTTACTGTGAAGGCTGACCGATGCGACTGACAAAACGCCGTCGTAACACACGACCCGAGATGGACATGACGCCGATGATCGACATCGTGTTCCTGTTGATCATCTTCTTCATGACCGTCACGCAGGTGTCAAAACTCAACAAGGAACAACTCGAACTTCCCAAGCTGAAGGGGTCGGAGGATCAGAAGCCATCCGTGCTGACGATCAACGTCACGGCTGGCGGCGAGATTGTGATCTCGGGGCGAACGTACTCGTTGAGTGACTTTGTTTCGCTAGTCAATCGTGAACTGCGACGCGTGGGAGACGATCCCAGCCGGTTGAGCATCGTCATTCGCGCTGACCAACGGTCGACCAGTGGCGGCGTGAACTCGGTGGTGACTGCCTTGACCAAGTTACAGGTCACCCGCGTGCGGATCGCCGTGGAAGTCCCGCAAACGAGATAGGTGCCTGAGTCGCGGCGAGGGACGTGAACCACTACGAATCGGGAATCTTCGATGAGGCTAACCAGCCGCAAGGTACAACACGGACAAAAGATCGCATTGTCGATGACCAGCATGATCGACGTGGTCTTCTTGTTGTTGATCTTCTTCATGACAACGGCCAGCTTTGTCAAAACCGAACGCGATCTGGATTCCGCGATCAAGGTCAACGAAAAGTCCTCGGCCGAGGCCAGCGATCTCGAACCCGCGATCGTCGAGATCGTGCCTGGCGGACCGGGGTTCGTTTATCGCATTGGCGGTCGGGAATTGCAGTCCGAGGCCGAACTGGCTGACATCTTGCGGGGCTTTCCTAATAAACTGGACGGTGCTTTCGTGCGCGTGAACGATGGTGCGCCATTCCGCATGGCGGCTGCGGCCATCCAGGCCTGTAAGAACGCGGATTTCGTGGCGGTGTCGTATGTGCCGATGGAATAAAGTCGCGCTGCTGTGTGTCGTCTTGCTGCCGGGCTGGGGCTTCGCGCAGGCGGTGGACGAGAACGAGCGACTGGACAAGTTCTTGTCGCGATTGGGCTTGATCGACTTGCAAACCGCGCATCTCGAGCGCGTTCTGTCCGAGCAGCGTGAGGAAGCGCCACGTCTGCAACTGGCGCAGCGATTAGCGGATGTCTATGCCGGTCAGTTGCTAACGTATTCGGGCGACCACGAGAAGTTTGAACAAGTGCTGCGCCGGATTCACGCTTTGCTGGCGAATGTTCCGGCGGCGAAGACCGCTTCGTTAGACGTGATGCTGCTCCAGGCGGACTACTATCGGGCGGAAAGTTCAGTGGGAAAGTGGTTGGCCGATCGCAGTGAGACCACTTCCCGCACCGAGGCCGAGACGATCTTATACCGCATCGCACCCGAGCTAACGCGTCTGCAAAAGGATTTGAATGCGCGTCATGACAAGCTGCTGGAGGAAGTTGACAAGCTGGGCGACCAGGAACCTCGCGAGGCGCAGGAGCAGGAACTGTTGCGACTGCAAGCCATCGCGGGCCGCGCGGCGTACTTCGCGGCTTGGTCCAATTATTACCTGGGGTTCTTGAAGAACTCGCCGACCGATTTCGCCGCGGCCCTGCAACTCTTCCGACAGATTCTGGGAGTCGGTGAGGATTACAAAGACGTCGATGCCGAGTACTTGGGATTGGAGTCGATTTGGCGAGCGCGGTCGCTGATCGGATTGGCGTTGACCGAGGCGGCGGTGAGCAATGCGGCGCATAGCGATCACTACTTTGGCTTGCTCGCCCACCCGTCGACTCCGCCGGAATTACGCGATCAGGCCGACTACTGGCGGCTACAGTCGCTGTTGAACACGCGCCGATATCCGGAGGCCGCCGAGCTGGCACGTCAGCAATTGGCTGCGTTCACGGGCACTGCCACGCAAGGCCAAGTCAGCTTCTGTGTCAGTTTGGTGCAAGCGGCTTACGCGAGCGAGACTCCCGACGAACCGGCACGACGATCCCTGGGAACACTGGGTCTGGGAGGCTTGATCAAGCTGGGGCAGCGACAGACCGCGAAACAATTGATGTCGAAGTATCACGTGGCCCTGGATGCTCAAGCGGGCTTCTACCTCCGCTGGCTCCAAGGCCAGCAACTGTTCGAGCAGGCCGAGCAGACCAAGCAGCCCGCGGACTATCAGCTTGCCGTGACCGAGTTGACACAGGCGTTGCAAGATCCGGGAGCTCGCGATGATCTCGGGGCCACGGGTCAGTGTCGTAATCAACTCGCGTGGTGCTATTATCGGCTCGGCAATTTTCCGGCGGCCGGTCGTGACTTCCAGCTTGCCGCCGAACACCTGCTCGCGGCCAAGGACAAGCAAGCGATCGACGCCGCTTGGATGGGATTCGTGGCCTATCAAGCCGCCAGCACCGACGCGCCGCGCTTCAAGGAAACGGCCATCGATCTGTTGAATCTGATCAAACGCGAGTTCCCCCAACACGAATACGCCAAACGTGCGGACTACTATATCGGCAAGCTGCGTCAAAGCGGTTCGCCAACGGAGACACTACACAGCCTCGAAAGCGTGGCGACCGATGCTCCCGATTATCTGGCGGCACGCTACGAGATCGTGATCCTGCGTTATCAGCAGTGGTCCAAGGCTCCGTCAGCCGAACGTGAGGGGCTCGCGACTCCCTTGTTCACGGCCGCTGACACGTACTTGAATATCGCGCGGGGAGATTCCGATAAGGGCCGCGGCGCGAAGGTGGGAGTGCTGGCGGCCGATGTGGCCTTGGCGGCCGTACCGCCCGCGACGAGCCAAGCGGCGACGTATTTGGAGCGAGCCAGAACTTTCGTGAGCGAGCTCGAAGATTCGCATCCCAGCGTCGCGGATTTCCACTTTCGCGCTTTACAACTCGCTCAGCAACAAGGCGATGGCACCGGGGAACAACAACATGCGAACTGGATCGTGGAACATGCCGCCGGTTCACGCTATGAGATGCCGGCCGTCATCGCCCTGGCGCGCGAGGTCGACAAAGGGCTGCAATCGGCGGGAGATCAGGCCACGACCGCTGAATTGCAGGCGGCTTTTCGCCTCTACCAGCGGCTGGTGGCATTGTTGGGCGATTCGGTGGAAGTGATCCGCGCGAATAAGAATGCCCAAGTCGCGAACTCGAAGCTGGCCGACTATGCCGCTCGTTTGGGCCAGCACGAGCTCGCCGCACAACACCTGGACAGCCTCCTGGCCGCGTCTCCTGACCCTCCCAATAAAAGCTACGTCCGCCGAGCGGGACTCGCGCACTATGCGGCCGGTAACTACGCCGAGTCTATCGGATCGTGGCGAACGTTGGTGCGGGGGTTAACCAAGGGATCGGACGAATGGTTCGAGGCCAAGTACTACCAGTTGGCTTGCTTGTTTCAGACGGATCGTGCCGCGGCCGAGGTGGCGCTCGCCCAATTCAAGCTGCTTTATCCCGATCTGGGGCCGGTCGCGTGGCGTGACAAATTCGCGGCCCTGCAGTAACGATCGGTCGCGGTATCCTGTTTCCGCGACAAGTTGGTTTATAATGAACCAAGCTCAACCATGGTGACTTGTAGGCAGGATACTCTGCCGCGTCGCGGAAACGGCACGTTCGCCGTGGGGGAGGGTCATCCGCTGGGACTGGGAATTCCGCTCTTGAGTCAATCGAAGCCATCGCCGCGAACGCTCGAACCGGACGACGAGCGGAAGATCCAGATGTTTCTGGAGCGGGCCTCCGCGATCGTGCTGGAAAGGCCGAGTCTCGACGCGGCACAATGGCAGTTGATGGTCAATCTGGCGGAAGAATTGCGGTTGAGTGACGAACAGTTGTCGGGAATCGTCCACGACTTGCGGCAGCGCGGTGTGATTGCCGAGATCGATCTGGGTCCTCCCGCTCCGCCGCCTCCGCCGGGAAACAACGCCCCCCCGGGATCGGCCTCGCCCTCGGGGACGGTCCAGGAAGCCGATTTCTCATTGACTCCCCCGGTACTCAATGCGGAACCAGCGCCGCCGTTGCCTCCTCCCCCGCCACCGGTGGCGACTGCTCGTGCGATTGCCCAGCCAGAAGCTGCCCCTGTCGAATCCGATCCGATCTCGCGATTCATGACTCGAGCCCGCTCGATTATCGCGGAGCAGCGGGGCTTTAGTCCGCGAACGCCCGCCCTGTTGGCCGCCGCGGCTCAGGAGGCCGGCTTGAGCGACGAGGAAGCCGCGCGGGCGTTGCAACAGTTGCAGCCAGCCGCTCCC
>JBGTHH010001206.1:0-4916 GCA_041746275.1 Pirellulaceae bacterium
ATGGGTCACGCGACGGTGGCCGCGAGTTAATGAAGTCGCTGGCCGCCGCCGATCCTCGCGTCAAGCTCGTCTTCTTTCGCCGCAATTACGGACAGACCGCCGCGATGCATGCGGGCATCCAGCAGGCAACGGGCGATGTCATCGTCACCCTGGACGGCGATTTGCAGAACGAACCGGGCGACATCCCGATGATGATCGAAAAGCTCGACGAGGGCTACGATCTGGTCCACGGCTGGCGAAAGCATCGTCAAGACAAATGGCTGAGTCGACGTCTGCCGTCATGGCTGGCCAATCGCTTGATCTCCCAAGCCACCGGATTCCCCATTCACGACTTAGGTTGCACTCTCAAGGCCATCCGCCGCGAGATCGCCCAGGAGTTGGAACTCTACGGCGAGATGCATCGCTTCATTCCCATCCTGGCTCATCAACGGGGAGCCCGTTGCGTGGAAGTGGAGACGCGCCATCATCCTCGACTACATGGCACTTCCAAATACGGCATTTCCCGCACCTTTCGCGTCGTGCTCGACCTGCTCACGGTGAAGTATATCCTGGACTATTATGCCAGCCCGATGAAGCTGTTCGGGACTTTGGGGCTGTTCTGCATCGCCGCGGGTATTGGCACGGCGCTCGCCACGCTAAGCATGAAGATCGTGGGAGGCGTGGACATCACGGGAAATCCCTTTTTTCTGCTGACGGAGTTTTCCATGATGGCCGGTTTGCAGTTCTTCAGCCTGGGACTGTTGGGAGAGGTGTCGGCACGCATCTATTACGGCGCGCGGCCTCAACGTAGCTACGCCATTCGCGAGCTCGTCAATTTTGACGAAACTCGTGAACCTGTTTTGTTTTCACGTAGTCGGGCGGCTTGAGAGCCGCTACTGCTCGTGGTCCACTTCGAGAGACGTCGCTCGCTGGAAGTCGAAGGTGATGTCGTGCCAAGCATTGGGAACGGGTGCATTGAGCCGGACCTTGTCGCGGGTCATCGGATGTTGAAAGCCGAGTTGCCAAGCGTGCAAGGCGATCACTCGCTGGCGTGACTCCTCGGTTGGCATACCAAACGGCTGAGTCGACCCGTACAAGTCGTCGCCGAGGATCGGAAAGCCTCGCGCGCTCGTCTGCACGCGAATCTGATGATAACGGCCGGTCTCTAGGATGATCTCGAGCCAACTCCGGCCAGCCTGTCGGCCTAGGACGCGATACGACAACACGGCGGACTTCGATTCGGGATGATCTTGATCGACGAGGATGGCTCGTGGTTCATTGGGAATCTTGCCCACACGATCCGTCCACGTTCCCTGGTCGGGCAGCACCTCTCCCTCAACCACGGCCCAATAGATTTTTTCAACCATCCGACCTTCGAACTGCTCGCTCAATCGTCTCGCGGCGCGTACATGCTTCGCGACAACCAAGGCACCGGAGACGGGCCGATCCAGTCGGTGCGGCACGCCCAGATAAACCTTGCCTGGCTTTGCCTCGCGCACGCGCAGGAACTCCTTAATACGGACTTCCAGGCTGTCGATTCCGGGAGGAGCCTGAGTAGGCAAGCCACCCGGCTTATTCAACACCAGGCACGGCCCTTCTTCGTAGAGGATATCAAAGCCTGCCGGCTGCATACGAAATGCCGTTCCATCCCATCGCGCACCCTTCCGTGAATGCGCGAAGCGACAGCATGGTCACTATGGTGACGGTTACGGACTTGACAACGACAGGTCGGCGTCCAAGACCTTACGAATTCGCGTGGCCGACTCGACCAAGTGGGCGCGCGAGTAGCTGTCGAGCTTGACGTTGCTCTTCAACATCTGATCGATCCGCGACTCGAGCGAAGCCAAATCGGAGTACGCGATGGTTTGACAATCGTCGGGAGCCGACGTGCGCCCCATCGCCATATTCGACAGCTTTCTCAGATAATTGCGTTGCAGGCTGCGCCGCAGGCTGCTGATCGCTGGTTTGCGTGGAGTGAAATCACCTTCCTTGACGGTATCCAGTTCCGAAAAGATCGACTTGGTCAACCGTTCGATCAGTTCCGCGTTGGTCAAGACATCTTGATCGGCGGGCGTTTTTAGTTCGGTGTCGTGGATGCGTCCCAACACGGTCGGTGACGTGAGTTGATCCAGCACACGCGACTGCCACATCGAAATAATACTGTGGATGGGAAAGTCCTTGCGACTCGAATCTGAGGTTCCCCAATGCTTCCAGTTGGACGTCGCCAAGTAGTTATACAGGTCGGCGGGAACCTGATACGGCTTATCGTTGAAGACTTGGTCTTCCAGCAAAGCCAGGGCCTCGCGTTGTTTCGCTACGTCGACCAATTCGATCGGCGGTTTGGCGTCCTTGTCACCTTTGTGGCTGCGACTGGTATGCAAGCCGCCCACATAGCGGGCCGCGAAGAACATCCCTTGTCCGTGTTGCGACAAGAGTATGTTCAGAGCCCGGCGAGTTTGCGTATAGTCATCGCCCTCGTCGGCGGTTCGCGAGAGTAGATCAGGCAGAATTTCTTGCACGACCTGCGCACGCATCTTGGCGTATTCCAGGGCGTCGTTGCCGAGATCGAAACGATTCGAATCGGGATCGGGATCGGAGCCCACCGTATCCTCGTCGGTCGCGTATGCCAAGCCAGGCTCACCACTCCGCGAGGCGATCTTCTGGAGTTCCTTCACCTCGCCGCTGGTGCCGCCGGACAGGGGCTTGTAACCGTACTCGATGGCCCAGTAATCGTAGGGACCCAGTGTCGTGGGGTAATAGTCACCCTGCTCCGAGCCCTTGGGAGCGATGTTCGCCGGATTGTAGTCCATCACCGAACCGACCATCCCCAATTCGCGTGTCTTGGCGGGATCATTGATGTCTTTCAAGCTCAGCATTTTGCTGGCCTTGAAGTTATGGCGTAAGCCCAGCGTATGCCCGACCTCATGCATGGTGACCTCTTTCAAACCCTGCATGATCAGCTTCTCTTTTTGCTCGGCGGCGGTCTTGGCATCGACCCGCGCGAAGATCGCGGCCGTTCCAAATGCCATCTGGCTGGACATGCCCGTATTCAAGCGGCACTCGGGATAGTTGCCCCGGAGGTTGAGAGCCCGCACGGAACTGTCCGTCATCGGCTCCAGGGGTCCACCCGTCATCGCTTCGACCTGACCCGGGGTCAACGTCTCAAACTCTTCCTTCCAGAAACGCAGGAAGTCCGCGTCGAAAATAATGTCGGCGTCGAGGATTTCACCGGTATAGGGATTCACTCGCGACGGTCCCATCGCGAAGCCAGCGTCGGCCGTAATCCACCGGAATGTGTTGTAGTTGATGTCTTCCGGATCCCAATCCGCGTCGTCAGGCTGTTGGCGGACTTCGATGGCGTTGAGCCAGCCCGCCTTTTCAAGGGCTTTATTCCATTCCATGATTCCGTCGCGCACGGCACCTCGATATCGGTGTGGTACGGTCTTTTCAATCCAGAAGATAATCGGCTTCTTGGGAGGATACGGTGGCTCGGTGGCTCCCGGAGGCTTTTCCAGATTCCAACGGTTGATGTAACGAACGAACTGATCTCGATCGCTATCCTTGTTGTAATCCTTGCGCACCGTCAGGAAGTAGCCGATGCGATCGTCCGCCAAACGAGACACATATCCGGTCGACTCCAGTTTGCTGATTGAATAGTGGATGTTCACGGTCAAACCACGCGAGTCGGCGACGGTATCAAACTCTTGACGTCCGCTCGAAGCGTAGGTGGCGGCTACCTGCAGCTCGACGTTCTTGGGAAACGCTTTCACGGCAGCCCAGGTGGAACGATCGCTGGTGAAGCCAAATCCTGGGAGAAACTGAGAGACCTGCGGGAGGTCACTCATGAATACGGGAGTCAGATCGATCAAGTCGCCCCCCTTGGGACCCTTGGTCAAGATACGCAGACTGAAGAGCACGCTGTCGGTATAGGCGTTCTGCAAAGCGAAGTTTTCGGGATAGCCCTTCTTGGCCTCGAAGCGAACGTTCTTGCGAATGATGTGGACGCGATCGTCGATCTTGCGAAACTGCCAGATCCAATCATCACCAAAGCCCCAACTGTATCCGCCCAGCAACGGGTTTTGGCCAATGCCTTTGGCGATCGAGATCAACACGATGTACTCGGCGTTGTAATCCGAGCCGCTCAACTCGGCGAACAGGCTGCTTCCCTTCTGATACAAAGTGAGCATGCCCGAGTGAGTCTTGGCGTCCTTCAAGATGGCCACGTGTCCCGGTGCCGGCGCTGAGGGAGCGGCGGCAGGCGTAGAGGCGGGCGCGGCGGAACTTGCCGGTTCTGCCGCGATGGGATTAGCCGTATCGCCGCTTGTCGTAGGGTCGTCCGCTACGGCGACCGTTGCCAACAACAAGAGGGAGCCTGAAAGCAGAACGAACCTTGTGCGGAAGGGACGGGTGTTCATAGTGTGAGCTTTCCTCAGCGAAGTAGGCGCGATCGCACGGGTGGCGATGCGGGGACTTAAGGCGGGTGGCAATTCAAGGTATGTGAACTATAGGTCAGTGTTCACCCTGCTCATCCATGATGTCGCAGTTAGGTACACTAACCGTTGGTATTCTAGCAACGGGCGAATTGCCACGACAAGCTGTAGCGTTTTGGTTAGTTGTACGGACTGTAACGAATAAACAAAAGGATTTGTGCGGAGATGTGCCTGCCAGAGCCACTGAAGGCTGTACTTGAACAGTATCCTGGGCTCGATGTTCGTCAAGTCGAATCGCGGGGGGGAGCGGGGGGCTACAGCGGAGCGGCATTCTGGAAAATCCATCGGGCACAGGATCTTCTCTGCCTACGGCGCTGGCCACGCGAACATCCGACTCGTGAACGGCTGCACTATATCCACTCCGTTTTGTGCCATGTGGCCGACTGTGGGTTTCGCAAGGTGCCCGTACCGAAGCGCACGCGTCGAGGGGGAACAATTGTCGAATGG
>JBGTHH010001207.1:0-7148 GCA_041746275.1 Pirellulaceae bacterium
TGGCGCTTAATCGCCATCTAGCGGAGACCGACGAGTTGTCCGGCGTGTGGAGTCGGACGAATGATCGCATCCAAGAGTTGATTGGCAACGTCCAACGTCAGCAGAATCCCGACGGTTCTTTCTCCACGCATTATTTCGAGCGTCCCGGCAGTTCTCCCGATCTGGCGCAAAATCTGGGCGCGTCGGGTCATCTCTTGGAGTTTCTCACGCTCGCGATGAACGACGAGCAATTGCGCGAGCCTTGGGTGGAGCGTGCGGTGCTGTATCTGTGCGATCTGTTCGAGGACACGCGCGATGTGGCCCTGGAGTGCGGCGCGTTGTATCATGCGGCGCACGGGCTGGCGTTGTATCGGGAACGGTTATTCGGACCGCGCAAGTATCTTGCGGGAACACAGACTTCACGCTCCCTACGTGAATAATCCGGACCAGCGGATTGCTTGTTGCAATGCGGCAACATCCACGTACAATTCCTATCGACGATATGCACATTAAATCCCGAAGCGGATTACCTGTTGCCAAGTGGCAACATTCACGTGGCTTAACCACGCGACGTGGTGGAAAGTCAACGCCCCGAGCTTGTGGTTCCCGCTCATCTGGCTTTATCTAACCCTCTGCGATTTCATGCTTTGCGTGTACCGGACCGGGCCATGCCTGGTGTCTGGCATCGGCTGTGCGATAGCTCCGATGCGTTGCCATCAGAAGCCACTTGCCAGCAGGAGATTGAACTTGGCTAAAACCACCCGCAAAGCAGTTGTTGTAAACCAGAAGAAGAAGGGTCTTTCCCTGGAAGCCAACGGCACGACGACGATGAAGCCCAAGAAGGTCGGCGGTGCCAAGCTCCCGAAGCTCGCCGATGATCTCGATGCGTTCGAGGACTTGGACGAACTGGAAGGGCTGGACGAGGTCGAGGCCGTGGACGAGATTGACGATCACGACGACTCGGAAACGGAAGAGCTGGAAGAGAAACGCGATGGATCGGTCAACAATACTGACGACCCTGTCCGCATGTACTTGATGCAAATGGGGCAGATTCCTTTGCTGTCCCGGGTCGAGGAAGTCGCTGCGGCCACGGAAATCGAACGAGCACGCGCGCTCTACCGGCACAGCATGCTCGCGACCGACTACGTTCTCGAAGGAGCGGTGGCGGCGTTAGAAAAAGTTCGCAACGGCGAGTTACGACTCGATCGTACCATTGAGGTCTCCGTCACCAATACCACGGAGAAGAAGAACATCCTGCGACGCTTGGGACCGAACCTCAAGACGCTGCACCACTTGCTCGAGCAGAATCGTACCGACTATCTCATCGCAATCAATCGCCGCCACCGTCGCAAGGAGCGGCACGAAGCGTGGAAGCGTTTGGTGATCCGTCGCAATAAAGCCGTGCGTCTGGTCGAGGAATTGAATCTTCGCACGAACCGGCTGCAACCGTTGTTCGACAAGTTGTGTGAGATCTCGAGCCGGATGGAGGTTCTCAAAAAGCAGATTCTCGAAGTCGAACGGACGGGACTGGTCGCGGGACGCAATAAGCACGAGTTGCAGGCCGAACTGCGTTACCTGATGCGGATCACGTTCGAGAGCCCCGCGACACTCAAGCGACGAGTCGACCGCACGCACGGCTTTCGTCGCGAGCACGATGCGGGAAAACGCTGGCTATCGGCAGGCAACCTGCGGTTGGTCGTCTCAATCGCCAAGAAGTATCGCAATCGCGGACTGAGTTTCCTGGACCTGATTCAAGAGGGCAACACGGGCTTGATGCGAGCCGTCGACAAGTTTGAACATGCTCGGGGTTACAAGTTCTCGACGTACGCGACGTGGTGGATTCGCCAAGCCATCACGCGAGCCATCGCCGATCAAAGCCGCACGATTCGCGTGCCGGTGCACATGATCGACACCATGAGCAAGGTGCGCACGGTCACACGCGAACTGGTGCAGGAACTCGGCCGCGATCCCACGGCGGAAGAGACCGCGGCGCGGGCCAAACTGTCCGTCGAGGATACGCGCTGCATCATGAAGATGTCCCGGCAACCGTTGTCCTTGGACCAACCGGTGGGCGATCACGACGACAGCTACTTCGGCGAGTTCGTTCAGGACTATCGTGAAGACGATCCGCTGTACGACACCAATCAAGAGGCGCTGAAGGATCGCATCCACGACGCGATGGAGACGTTGAACTACCGGGAGCGTGAAATCATTCGGCTGCGATTCGGACTGGCCGACGGCTACGCTTACACACTGGAAGAGGTGGGAAAAATCTTCTCCGTGACTCGGGAACGCGTTCGCCAGATCGAGTCCAAAGCCGTGCGTAAGCTGCAACAGCCCTATCGTTGTCGTTCGCTGGCCAGCTTCCTCGACGGTGTGGAAGTTCCCGCCGACAATGTTGGTGCCGAGACCATGTAACGCGCCATCACTGCCGTTAACTACAAGCCTCTCCAGGACTGATGGCAACGCTGAGCTCGTCGTTCAGCAATTCAGTCTCCGAGCGAACGCCCTCGCTGCCTTCGTCGAGGGCGTTCGGCTTTTCTTGTCCGGCGCTGGCAAACTAGGCGAGACGGGAATGCTTTGCCGGCGGCAGTCGACCGCTAGCACGCCTACAATCGGAAAAAGTAGAACGACGTGTCGCTCGTCGCGCGTTGATCCGATAATTCAGCTAATACACCACCGAGCACCCGCCTCACCGACACCACACCTTGCCCCCGTACGAGTCGCCGGCAGTTCTTCGGACTTGCCTCGCAAGGGACGGTGGAAGTACAGTGTTGCGTTCTTTCGATCGTCCAAGGATGGACCAGCGTCAGGCGAAGGTCTGGCAGGTACAGGATGTACAGATCTCTGCGATTTCTTATGGTGTCGACTTTGGCGCTCGCCATGTTGGGTGGTGGGCCGTCGTGGGCCGATCCCGGCGACGATCACTTCACCATCGCCGCCCAGCACTACGCGTCCTCGCGTTGGGACTTGGCCGCTCAAGAGTTTGAAGCGTTGCTCGCCGAGTTTCCCGAGCATGTGCGAGTTCGCCAAGCAACCTTCTATTTGGGCGAGACGCTCCTGCAGTTGCAACGTTACGCCGAGGCGCGGACCCATTTCCAACAGCTTGTCCAGCGCTGGCCCACCGACCGACACGCTCGACAGGCGACGTTCCGAGCCGCCGAGATGGCCTTTCTGGCAGGAGATCATGCTACTGCCCAACCCGAGTTCGAGCAGTTTGGAATTCGTTACAGCGATGATCCCTTGAATGCCTACGCCTTGGCCTATCGAGGCGAGCTGGCCCTGGATGTTGGTGATGCAGAAGCAGCGGGAGCGATCTTCCGCGAGGCGATTCAACGGTTCTCCGACGGACCGCTTAAGAGCGAGACACGTTTCGGACTAGCTCGAGCACTGGAACAGCAAGGCAGCCATGTCGAGGCGCTGCGATTCTACCAATTCATCGCCGAACATACCGATGGGAACTTGCGCGACGACGCCCATCTCCGGGCCGGCATCATCTTGTTCAAGCAGCAGCAATTTACCGCCGCGATTGAGATGCTGGCTCCGTTCGACGGTGATTTAGCGGGTAGCACCTTGCGCGACGAGGCGCGGTACTGGACAGGCTTGAGTTGGCTTAAATCGGGTGACGCGGAGCAAGCCGCGACGATCTTCGCAAATGTGACGCAGCTTGCCGTCGACCATCCGCTTGCCGCCGCCTACGAGTTCGGCTGGGGCGACGCGTTGCGCGCCAGTGGCGACGCTACGGCCGCAGCCGAGCACTACACCAAGCTGATCCAACAATGGCCAACAAGCGAATGGGCGGACGATGCGCGATACGCACTGTGCGAAATCTATTTCGAGCAGAACGACGCCGAGTCGTTCGCGCGTCACGCCGCGGAGTTCCGTACAGCACACGCCGACAGTCCCTTCGCGCCTCGCGTGGAACATCTGGCGGGTCGACTCGCGCTCCGACAAAAACGCTATGACGAGGCCATTCGACGTTTCGAACCGTTAGCCGAACTGGATGCCGACCCGCCCACAGCCGTTTCGCGGGCCAATCGTTACTACTTGGGTGTGGCCTATCTCGCGGCGAAGCGTCCCCACGATGCTTGGCAAGTGCTGCGGGAAATTGTGCCGAGCGACGAGGAGGCGGAATTACGCGATCATGTGGCCGTGGCCAAGTCCAACGCGTTGCTGGGATTGGAACGCTACGAGGAGGCCGTCGCGCCGCTGCTCGCTTATCTGGAAGCACAGCCACAGGGACTCGACGCCGCCGCATGTCGCGCGAAGCTGACGATCTGTTATGTCGAACTCAACCGGCCGGAACAGTTCCAACAAGCGTTCCGTCAATTCCGCGATATCGACGCCCATAGCGAACACTTTCTTCCCACCGTGGCCTACCTGGCGGATCGGACCAGTGCCAGGGGAGACACCGAGTTCGCGCGGGAGTTGTACGCATTGCTGACGGCGGATGGCAACTCACCCGACGATGTGGCCAAGGGCCTAGCCGGGCTGGGCAGATTGCAGTTGCAACGTGGTGACGCGGCGGGTTCGGCCAAGACATTCGAGCGACTGTTGGATAAGGCGGCCACATCGAGTGAGGCTCCGCAGGCCGGGCTACTACGCGCGCGATCGCTCGAACGCACGCAACACGAGGACGCCGCGCTGGCCGCGTATCGCTTGGTGATGGAAAACTATCCCACCTCGGCGGAAGCTCCGGTGGCGATGTTCGAGGCCGCTAAGTTGCACGATCGACTAGGACAAGATCGCGAGGCCCGCGAACTGCTAGATCAGTTACTCGTCCGGCAACCGCCCTTCGATCAGCTTGACGCAGTGCTCTACCAGCGAGCGTGGGTGTTGTTGGATCTCGACGAACAGGCTCAAGCGGAGGCCGCCTTCGAGCGACTGATCCGTGAGTTTCCCCAAAGCAGCTTCTGGGCCGATGCCACCTATCGACTGGCCGAGCGTGCGTTCCAGACTCAAGATGTCGATAGGGCGCGCACGTTGTTGGACCAATTGTTGCGTACGGATCTCGACCCGCGATTACTCGGTCACGTGATGTATATGCAGGGCCAGGTCGCGGCGCAGGATGGCCGCTGGGAGGATGTCGTGAGTGCCATGCAGCGGATCGTGGATGACTTGCCCCAAGACTCCCTTCGCCTTCCCGCATTGTATTGGGTCGCGGAAGCGACGTTTCGTCAGGAGGACTATGTCACGGCCGGCCAGCGTTTCGCGGAACTAGACGAACTGGTTGGCGATTCGCCAGCGTCTTGGGTGCCGATGATTTCGCTACGGCAAGCCCAAGTGCTGGCTCATCAACAGCAGTGGTCCGAGGCTTTGGCGTTGGGGCTTACTATGGGCGAGCGATTCCCGGAGTTTCGACAGCTCTATGAAGCCGACTACCTGATTGGCCGCTGCTTGAGCATGCAGGGACGTTTTGCGGAATCGCGCGAGGCATTTACTCGCGTCGTGCGTTCGACCACCGGCAGCCGGACCGAGACCGCCGCGATGGCTCAATGGATGATTGGCGAAAGCTACTTTCATCAGCGGGCTTATCGCGATGCCATTCGCGCCTACCACCGCGTCGTCGGATTGTATTCCTATCCGCAGTGGCAAGCGGCGGCGCTGTTGCAAGCCGGTAAGTGCCACGAGCAGTCCGAGGAGTGGCGGGAATCCGTCAAGCTGTATACCCAACTACTGCGAGACTATCCCAGTACCACCTATGCCCAAGAGGCCTCGCAGCGACTGCGCGTGGCTCAACAACAAACCGTTCCAGGTACCACCAACTAGCCGACCTCCATCCCGGCTCCCTCGGGGAGAAAGCTTTCATGTCGCAAATCAAGTCCCACACGATCTTGTTCTTTACCGCGATGATTTTGTGCGGAGGCCCGGTCGCACACGCTCAGAACCCCAGCGCACTCGAACCCGGCGGTGGCTCAGCCCAGGCGACTCCCCTCGGCTCGCCACCCGTCGACGAGATGGCGATTCCCACCAAGAACCTGCTTCAAGTGATTCGCGACGGCGGTCCGTTGATGCTGCCCATTGGCGTCTGTTCCTTTATCCTGCTCGTGTTCGTCTTCGAACGCACCATCGCTCTGCGTCGCGGGCGAGTAATTCCCGGTCCGTTCGTGCGGCGGTTTTTGGAGCAGATTCGTGACGGGCAACTGGATCGCGATGCCGCAGCCGACTTGTGCGAAGCGAATTCCAGCCCCGTGGCGGAAGTCTTTTTCGCCGCCGTGAACAAATGGGGCCGTCCGTCCGTCGAGGTCGAACAAGCGATCATCGATGCCGGAGAGCGCGTGACCAATGGACTACGAGCTTACATCCGCCTGTTCAACGGCATCTCGACCATTAGCCCCTTGCTTGGCTTGTTGGGTACGGTGCTGGGGATGATTCGCGCGTTCAATGCCATCGCCACTGCGGATGCCATGGGCCGACCCGAATTGCTCGCGGCGGGGATTAGCCAAGCGCTGCTGACCACAGCGGCGGGACTGAGTGTCGCCATTCCCGCGCTGATCGCGTATCTCTTTTTTGTAGGACGTGTGGATCGATTGATTGTCGACATTGATGCCTTGGGTCAACAACTGGTGGGATTGATCGCCGCCGATGCCCGCCCACGCGAGTCGGCGGATGCCGTAGCGAAATCCGCCGCGCGTAAGAAAGCTGCTTAGTTCCACTGCGTTTGTCGAAGAACAGACGTGGTGCCTGTTTCCGCGAGATCGCCATGCCGCTCAAAACCCATATCGACGAACAACCATCGATCAACTTGACGCCCATGATCGACGTCGTGTTCTTGCTAATCATCTTTTTCATGGTGGGAACGAAGTTCACCGAACTGGAACGCAAGCTCGGTTTGGAAGTTCCGCAGGTCGCCGACGTGAAGGCTTTGACACCTGCTCCGGAACGCCGCGTCGTGAATGTGTATCACGATGGTCGCATCGAACTGGATCGGCAGCCCGTGACGCTGCCGGAACTGGTCGAGCGGTTGGCGGCAGCGCAGCGCGAGTATGCCGATCTGGGCGTTCTGGTACGCGGCGACGCCGAGGGCACATTTCAGAACGTCGCGTCCGTGCTCGGTGCCTGTCGTGAAGCAGGAGTCGCGGACATGGGAATCTCCGTCCGACTGGCAAGTCGGCCACAATGATCAAGAACGACCGTAAGAGTAATTGAGTAGAGCGACGATGGGGCAC
>JBGTHH010001208.1:0-4078 GCA_041746275.1 Pirellulaceae bacterium
AAGCTGCTGTTCGGGACGGATTATCCCTTTACCACAGTCAATGCCACGCTCGATACTCTGGGCCAGCTAAACGAGATGTTTGCCACCAGCAGTGCCGGGTGCCTCGACTCCCACGCCATCGACGAGATGATTCACCGCGACACGCTGAGCATCTTGGGCCTTAGGGCCCCCACGCGGAAACGCTGACCCGCGAAGCCGCCGGACAGTCCAATGTGAAGTGATCAGTGATGTGAGGATGCTCGCTGACGGACTCGAAGCGTTTTCTCCCCAAACGCAGAACATTGACCTGGGGATGCCTCCAACGGATACTGAGGCGGTTTCACCGCGACGCAAGCCAGACCAAGCTGTCCCCAGGAAACGTCCAATGCCCGCCCCCGCGACCAAAAGCTGTTGCCGACTCGGTGAGTTTCATCCTGCTCAATCACACATCTCTAAGGCACGATGGTCGCTTATCGCCATTGCTGTCGTGTGGCTCGGATTCAACGAGCCAGCAAAAGGTTCAGATGAAGTTTATCGTCCCCCCAATGTCGTGCTGGTCATGGCAGACGATTTGGGTTACGCGGATCTACAGTGCTACGGTGGCAGGATCGCCACGCCGCGAATCGATCGCTTGGCGACTGAGGGCATGCGTTTTACCGACGCGCATACGACGTCCTCGGTCTGCACGCCGACCCGCTACGGCTTGCTGACCGGAAGATATAACTGGCGATCGAAGCTTACCCGAGGCGTCTTGGGCGGGTTGAGTCCTCGGCTGATCGAGCCCGACCGCCTGACGGTTGCGGCAATGCTCCAGGCACAAGGCTACCATACGGCTTGCATTGGCAAGTGGCACTTGGGCATGGACTGGGTGGTCAAGCCCAACTCGCAGATCTCGCCCCTGAACATCGAGTCGCGCGAGCAGGTGTTCAATGTCGACTACTCTCAACCGATCGCGAATGGGCCGGGCAGTGTCGGCTTCGATTATTTCTTTGGGATCAGTGCGTCGCTCGACATGGTTCCTTACACCTATATCGAAAACGATCGCGTGACTTCGTTGCCCACCGACGACCGGGACTTTCTCATGATGCACGGTCGACAGCAAGGAGGCAAAACGCGCCGGGGCCCGACGGCACCCGACTTCGACGCCGCCGATGTGCTACCGACGATCGTCAAAAAGTCTCAAGAGTACATCGCGCAACGAGCTGACGCGGGGCAACCATTCTTTCTCTACGTGCCGTTGGCGTCACCCCATACGCCGATCCTGCCCACAGCGGAGTGGATTGGCCAAAGTGGCATCAATCCCTATGCCGATTTCGTGATGCAGACCGATGGGAGCATCGGGGAAATCGTTGCCGCGTTGGACCAACATGGCTTGGCTGACAATACGTTGGTGATTGTGACGAGTGACAATGGTTGTTCGCCTCAAGCCAAATTCGACGAGCTCGCCGCGCACGATCACTTTCCCAGTGGTCCCCTGCGCGGTCACAAGGCGGACGCTTTTGAAGGAGGGCATCGCGTGCCGTTCGTGGTACGCTGGCCTGGCAAGGTGGCTGCGGGCAGCGAGTGTCAGCAATTGGTCTGCTTAGCCGATGTCATGGCGACATTGGCCGAAGTCTTGGAAGTCTCCCTGCCCGAAAACGCCGCGGAAGACAGCATCAGCTTCTTACCGCTGCTGCGAGGCGAGCCGGGCTTACGCGACCATGTCGTATCGCATTCCATCAATGGCTCGTTCGCCATTCGACGCGGCCCATGGAAATTGCTGCTCTGTCCCGATTCGGGCGGTTGGAGTACACCGCGGCCTGGCAGTCCAGCAGCGAAGGACTTGCCTGCGATGCAACTCTATGACCTGGCAAACGACCTTGGCGAACAGAGTAACTTGGCTGATCGCGAACCGCAGCGCGTGCGAGAGCTGACCGCTCTGCTGGAGCAACTGGTGTCGGAAGGTCGCAGTACGCCGGGGGCCAGGCAAGCCAATTACGGTCCCGTCAACATCCGAGCGGGCATTCCCCGCGATCCATAGTCAATTCGTCATCGCCCTGAGGATAACTTCCATGAAGTCATTGCTGTTGTGCTGCGCGGTTCTGTCGCTACTGGCGAATTTCTCTCCACGGGTGTCGGCGGCCGAAAAACCGAACGTGCTGTTTATCGCCATCGATGACCTGAACCACTGGGTGGGACATTTGGGACGAAACGCCCAGACCAAGACACCACACATCGATCGTCTGGCCAGTCGTGGCGTCACCTTCAGCCAGGCGTACTGCATGGCCCCCGCCTGCAATCCCTCGCGGGCCGCGTTGATGTCCGGCCAGCGTCCGAGCACGACGGGGTGTTACTTGAACGGTCAGAACTGGCGACCTGGAATCAGCGAGGACAAACTGCTGAATTCGCACTTTGCTCGTGCCGGATATCGGGTGTACGGCGCGGGCAAGATCTATCACGGCGCGGCGGATCGCGGCGGCGATTGGACCGATTACTTTGTCGGCACCGGCAACCCACGGCGGCATCCCGACGCGGTGGACACTGGCGTCGGCGGAATTCAGTTCTATCCGCTGGCCAACGACGACACCGAGATGCCCGACTACAGCGTGGTGAGCTACGGATTGGAGAAACTGCGAGAGTCGAGCGACCGTCCGTTCTTTCTCGCGATTGGACTCGTCAAGCCGCACATGCCGTTCAGCGTCCCCAAGAAGTGGTTCGATATGTTTCCACTCGAGACGATCGAACTGCCACCATATCGTGCCGACGATCTGGACGACGTGCCTCCCGCTGGAGTGAAGATGGCGGGTCCCCAAGGTGATCATGCCCAGATCGTGGCCTCGGGGCGGTGGAAGGAGGCGGTGCAGGCGTATTTGGCCACGATCGCCTTTGCCGATGCGCAGGTAGGTCGCTTGCTCGACGCGCTCGAAGCCTCGCCACATCGAGATAACACGATCGTCTGTTTGTGGAGCGATCACGGCTGGAGCTTGGGCGAGAAGTCGCATTGGCGGAAGTTCGCTTTGTGGGAGGAACCCACACGCTCGGTGTTAGTCTGGAAGGTTCCAGGAGTGACTCGTGAAGGCGGTGTTTGCGCACAGCCCGTGGACTTCAGCTCGATTTATCCGACCCTTTGCACGCTCACCGGCTTGCCGCTGCCAGAGCATCTCGATGGGCGTGAGATGACCTCGCTGCTACGCGATCCGCAAGCTCCCTGGGACCAAGCCGCGATCACGACGCATGGTTTTCAAAACCATGCTGTGCGTGTCCCCGATTGGCGTTACATCCGCTATGCCAATGGAGATGAAGAGCTATACCACACGAAGGTCGATCCACTCGAATACACCAATCTAGCTCTCCATCCAGATCACGCCTTTATGAAGTCCGAGCTGGCCGCTAGTTTGCCCAAGTCCGACGCGCCCGGTCTTCCCGGCGCGACTGGAGGTGGGCAGAAAAAGAAGGCACAAGGCAAGGCAAAGGCGAAAGCAAGAGCCAAAACCAAGGTTCCCTAGTCAAGTGGAATCGGCCGCAGGCTGAACACCGAAACAGACGGCCCGTCGTCGCAATATTCGATCGTGGGTTAGCGCAGGTAGGTCGCGTGATCGATTTCGGGAGCCTCGGACCAATGTTGCGAAAAGCGTGAGCTGGTGGCGAGATACAGGACCTCCAGTGTCTCCTTGTCGACCACGATGAGCAAACGCTGCAACAACCCGCCGGCCAGCATGACATACGCGACCGAGGTTTCCGCTAAACGCCAGCGGTGCCAGCGATCGAGTCGAGGGTACTCACCCAAGACACGGGCCACGCGCGGATCGGACTTGCTAATCGGTGCCAGTGATCGACAGGCCTCGCATTGATTCAATTGCAAAGCCGTGGGACTGACGATCTGTTGGCAAGCGGCGCAGGGCACCAGGACGCGCCGCAAGACGCTCGATTGGCTCACGGGACATGTGGCCAAGAACTCGGGCAGCACCATCGCGCCCGTCACTTCGCAGGTACTCAATTGACTATTCCGCACGCGGTGACCCGACTCGGCGCAGGTTCCGATCTCCTCCCACGGGACAATCTCGCCATCGTCGGTCGCGGCCACATGGTACGATCCGGGTTCCTCGTCCGAGACGCGGAA
>JBGTHH010001209.1:0-5745 GCA_041746275.1 Pirellulaceae bacterium
TGGTGCTGACCCTCGGCATCCGTCCACTGAAACAACACGTACGGGATCAGCTGCTTGAAGCTAGGGTCGTCTTCCATTTCGCCGCGCGGACGATAACTGGTGTGCTCAGGGCTGAGCAATTCGTCCAGGTAGCTCGCAACGTCGTCGGAGAAACCCTGAAAGTAGCCCAGTTCGTGGAGCAGCGCGGTAGGAACGACGAGGACTTGTTCGGTCTCGACCAATGACATGGCGAATCCTTTCGAGGCGGAGTTTTTCGTGTAGGTAAGAACGAAGCAGTATAGGGCTTCGGCCTCCGCATGTCAGGCGACCGGCGGGCTTCAACTGCGTTACAACTTTCGCTTGTACGCTTGCGACGCGGCGGCTACGCTAAGCCTATGAGCGCGGCACCAATACTTCAGCTAATCTCGATTGACGACTATCTGGCCGACGAACTCGTTTCCCCTGTCAAGCACGAGTATCTCGCGGGTGTGGTTTACGCGATGGCAGGCGCGAGGAACGCCCATAACCTCATCGCCGGTAACGTGTTTGCGTTTCTCCACGGAAGGCTGCGCGGGAGCCGTTGTCGGCCCTACAACTCGGATACCAAGATTCGGGTCCGTCTGCCGACGCACGTGCGATTCTATTATCCGGATGGATCAGTTATTTGCCGGCCCAACCCTCAGGACGATTCTTTTCAAGACGCGCCGGCGGCGATCGCGGAAGTCCTGTCGCACAAGACGCGACGCATTGACGAAGGGGAAAAGAAGGACGCCTATCTGACAATCCCATCGCTGTCCGTGTACTTGCTGATCGAGCAAGACTTGCCCGCTGTTGTGGTCTTCCGCCGCACTGAACAGGGCTTCATTCGCGAGACCTACGCAGGTCTGGACGCCGTTATTCCGCTCGGCGAACTCGGGACCGAATTGCCGCTCGTGGAAATCTACGACGGCGTGGAATTCACTCCCGAACCGGCTGAAGAAGAGAGCCGGTGAGCTTGAAGTGCTACATCATGGCAAGACACAAGTGATATGCCCTTTGCGGGTAATGTCGCTGGTTCCTCGCCTTCAAAGAACTCGGTGAATGGCGGCGAGCAACTCGCTCCATCCCCGATCGTTCTGCGGAAAAACTTGGCAATGGGGGGCAATGAGGACACAGCACTTCGGGTGTCCGTTGTTCGGGCATTTGTTCTTGTTTGTCAATTGTCGTCGTGACAGTTCAAGGATTCTGTATTGGGACGGTGATGGCCGAGGCGTGGCGGGTTTGGTCGTTGTTCATGCGCGGTCCGCGTAACAGCGACGACCAGACGCGAGGAACATCGTGCGACTGAACGAGGTGAGATGAACGAAACACGCGACTGCAACGCGATCAGCGCTCGCCGAGCGTCTGGTACTTGTACTCCGCACCGATCGCAGGGCACCAGATTGTATCCTTGGCGATGACCGCGGTCGCCGCGAGCGATCATCCACTGTCATAACGGCAGGATCGGCGACTCCGGTCCGTCGCTTAGTTCGTCCGCATTGATCCATTCCCGGCGGTGGAAGTAAGGTCCGCCAAGCGAGTAATCCTCATGAGTGTACACCATCGTCCAGTTGTAGTCTAAAGGCGCTACGAAAAATTCGACCATGTGAAATCTTATTAAGTCGACAAGAGGCCCCTTACACTCGTAGGCGCTAAGTTGACGAGACAAAACGTGGATAGGTAACCCTTTGACATTAGACGTGAATGGTACGACAAGATACGTGGTGCAACGTCCGCGACGATATTCATCGGCTGCCTTGGCGCCAGTTTTCGCACGGGATTGTCCGATGAACGCTTGACCATAAACGTCTCGCCATGTCTGCTCTGCTTTACTCGCAATAAGTGCGTCGAAAAAGTGCCCGGTGACACCCATCCAGTATCGCGACCGCAGACAAAAGCCCGGTGACAGATATGGGTTTCCTCCTAAGGTCTCAGAAAGATGGCTGTCCCCGGTCGAGCGTCCAGAGATGAGACTTCTGAAGGGAACAGATTTCGCAGCTCACAAGCCCTGAACTCACCCAGAAGCTCAGCCCACAAACTCTTCAGTCGAGTGGTTTAAGTTCAACGCTAGCCATCACCTCGCCCGCGCGGATGATTGACCATGAATCAAAGCACCGTCGCGGCCTGTGGTGCATAGCTTCATTATCGATTTGTGTCTCTGCGATGATTGGAGAGTAACCCCCGCTCAATCAGGTCACGGCGACGGATATCTTCGTTGCCGGCAATTGTTAGCATCGCCTTCAGTTCGGCTTCCGTCGTTTTCGGCGAGACATGGTATACCTCACCGTCGGCAAAGCATACGAGTGGTCCCTGGGGATGGTCACTCGATACGAAGGGAGGACCTGTTGAGTTAATGGCAAAGCTCATTGTATCGAAATCCAAATCACGGGGCTCCGTCCAATCTGGACGGCAGTTTATAGATTCCACAACAAGAATTGTATTCTCCAATCCATCGCTGATCTCAGAGTGCTTTACGTGTCCAGTTTTTGGGAAGGCTGTCAGAGCGCCCGTGACAACGACATAGTCGATACCCTCGCGACGAGCTGGACGATGTCTGGGGCAAGTGAATACCGAAGGGTACCGCATGAAGGGTGCCTTCAATAGCAGCACGTTAGGCGGTGCATCCCAACAAGCAAGTTCATCGTAAATCGCAGGCGATGCTTCGATGTACCTGGGAAAGATCTGTGAACGCCAACTCCTCCAAAGCCTTCCATCCGAGCCAGTTTCGGCGGCCAACGGCAAGCAGTGATATGTCGCCTCATAATTACCCAACGCTAATCCGAGCAGCTTGAGATTATTTGAGCAAGTCATTCCATACCGCACTTCCTCAGCGGACCGGTACAACGGAATCAGTAGGCCAAAGGCAACAGCAGCGAACGCTACGATGAGTACTACGCTGCGTGTACCGACCTTTGTCATGGAATTCTTCAAAGCGAGAACGCCTAAAATCACCAGGTTGCCGCCGGTGACGTTGATTTCAATTTGCGGCCGGTCGGCAACTCCGGTGCATTTTTTTTCTGTGGGCTAGAACCGCGAGCGATCGTGTTTGGCGCGTTTGCTTTGTGCGGCGGCGACTGCTTTACGATATCTACCGGCTTCTCGAAGTTCAAGTCTCTATTCCGCGTTGTCACCGCCAGCGAAATTCTAGTCTGTCGCAGGCCACGAATAGGAATCTGTTTGTGTCGGCGAAATAAAGAGAGAAGGCAAAATGACTGGACCTGTTTTCGTTCATGAATCGCTTCGCCGCGTCAGTGTCGACTTCGGTCAGTGCACCGTCTGACGTCAACCATTCGCCAATGTCAAAAGGCGCGGCATCCGGCGGGTCGCATTTCCAACTGCGAATACCGTAAAGAGTCAATACGCCGGATCGACGGCGTTCTCGTTCATCAAGCGTGCTTGCATCCGGATCGCCAACGCAGAGTGAGAAATCGAATTCCGTGCAATCGCTGTTTTGGTGCAATTTGACCAAGCTGGCGTCATGGAATGTGCCGTGGTATTCGGAATCATCGAGGAGGTTGTCGAGCACGGCCATCGCATCTTAATTCTTTGAAAACAAGAGTTGTTCGAGGAAAGTGGTGCTCCAGGCGGCTCGTTTTCGTTTGCCCTTCAGACTTCCAGGCGAAGTGTCCTGCTTGAGGAGGCTGAGCACAAACTTTCTCAAAAAACTGTAATTCTCAGCAGCGGCACCGTTGCGCAGGCGACTGGCGTCCTCACCGAAAACGACGTCCAACACCCAGTGCATACTCTCGATCGACCAGTGGGAACGCGTCGACATCGCAAATTCTTTCACACGCGGCGGGCGGCTGAGAATGTAGTAACGTACATCCCAACTTCGCGTGTCTTCTGTTTCCGTCACGCTGATCACTTGGCCGATCGACTGCAGGCCCTTCCAGGTGTGGCACAGATAACGCAACGATTCCGGTACGGGAGCGACTATGTGATAACGTGTTTCGTCGCGTCCGCGCGAGCGCGTGGTCGTGCTGGATTGACGGCAGCCATACTCCTCGTAGTCTTCGCGCTCGTGTCGGGCCTCAAAGAAAGCCTCCAAAGCCTCATGCAGTTTGGGTTGATTGTCCTTCACCGCCAAGACATAGTCACCGCCCTCGCGGATGATTTGTGCGGCAATCTTCTTTTGACATCCCATCGCGTCAATGCTGATGATGGCACCGGCCAGCTCGAGCATCGTGAGAAGTTGCGGAATGGCGGTGATTTCATTGGATTTCGAATCCACGGCGACTTGTCCCAACGTGAGTCCTTGTTGCGTGGCCCAGGCACTGACCAGATGCAGCGGCTGAACCAGATCTTTGCCGCCGCCAGAACCACGCAACGTCTTGCCATCGATCGGTACGAAGCGTGGTGGCGTGGGCCCGGCTTTCTCGAGGCCCTCGTCTTCCTGCGGGCACGTGAAGGACGAGATCCAATCCAAAAAGGCGGATTGAAATTGTTCCGGCTTGATCAGCGACAACACACGTCCGATGGTGTCGTGTGACGGCACGCCGTTCTTGAGCGGCACAAATTTCCGGCACCAAGTCAATTGTTGCTTGGTAAAGTCGGCGATATCGCTAGGACCATCGGCACCAGCAATCGTCGCTGCCACACTGATAAACAGAATATCGATGAGTTGGTGCGACTTGGTTCGAGCAACTCGGGGATCCTCGACGGCCTCAAAAAAGTGCTGCAAGCCCCGCGCGTTCATGGCATTTGTCATCTTCACCCTCCGTGAAACGAAAAGATCTCCATCTACGGAAAGTGTTCGCTGCTAGCCTTTCCTTTGACAAGCCCGATGCAAATCATTCAAGCAACATTTGATGCGATGGCCGTGGGTTGTCGAGACTGTCGATCATTCTACTTCAATGAATAGCTGGACCACGGATCGGCGGCATGCCCACAGAACGACACCGTTCACCGGGCCGCTGCGAACGACATTGACTTCAGAGCACGCGCGGCCCGCGGCTCCGCGTGGAACGGTTTGTTATGCTTTAGCAGCCATCTCGAAGGCGATTGATGTCGCACACCTCTCGTAGCCATTTGTTTGCAGCTTGTTCGAATACTTCGTCCTTCGTTGCAGCATAGAATCGGTCATCCATTTTGTAAAACGGGTCCCATTCTTCGCGTGTTGAGCCCTCGAATTTAGCCAACAAGTGCTGGCGATCAGTCTGTGACCGTGGGAATTCGGCGCCGAACACTTGAATCGCCTCGCGAACAACAAGCGCCGCGTCCGTCAAGCCGGATCGTTCGAGCCATTCCGCCATTTCGGGAGCGAGCCCCCCCGTTCCATTACCGAAGAACTGATGGAATCCACCGTTGTCGATGTCCGATTTACCATAGTCAGCGGCGGCCAAAATCTGAACATCCCGTGGGAACTTCGATTTCGACGGGTCGTAACCGTCATCCGTCCAGCAATCCCAAAATGGTGCTACTTCATGCACGAAGAGCCATCGCTCGTAGAAGGTTCTGTAATGTACCGGGGCATCTTCGAGTTGATCGATCAGGGAGTCCCGATCTGGGCCTGCAGGTGTGTCTTGAATTTTGGCGAGCAAACGTTGCTCTTGGCTCTTGGTTTCCATTTCGAGTTTCTCAGAACGGCCTGACAGCGTTGAACCGGCGAGCACAGTGGCAATTGCAGTTAGTCGCGTCATGATTCGGGCAAGGGCATAACGACAAAGCTCACCCGCGGCGGCCGCCCTGAGACGATGAACTCTGAAAAACCATGTTGCGGCCGCCGTCGGTGTGCAGCGACTTGTTATA
>JBGTHH010001210.1:0-2579 GCA_041746275.1 Pirellulaceae bacterium
CCGCACTCGCTGTCCGAACAGTTGCGATTCTGGTGGAACGAGCCGGTACTTACGCAACAGGTCGACAAAACCGTCCGCGTTCAAGCGTTGCGAAAGTGGATCGAGGATCGCGACGCGTTTGCTAACCGCTGTATCGGCTGCAAACATCCGCTGTTGAGCCTGTGCGGCGAGGACCTGATCGAAGCCTGGGGTTCCGAAACGCGTTTCATCTGGACTTACCGGCCGCTGAAGGAATCGCTTGAATCGATCGATCGCTTGAATTGGTGGCCAGGCCATGCGGAACGCGCGCAGCGGATTTTGTGGGAAGCGACGCATGAGTTCTTCGCCCAGACGGAACATCTGCGAATCGATTTCGCCGAAATGTTGGATGATCCGCAGCGACAGGCGGAACGAATTGTCGAGTATGTGGGCCTGCGCCCGACCGAGGAGCAGTTCGAAACGGCAGTGCGGTCTATCCAACTTCGCAACAACAGCCAACCGGTTCCGCGCCTCGGTGGCGGGCAACAACCGAGAGATCGGTCCAGTGCTTCAGGAGCATCGACATCCCACACACATCGCCCAGCGAGTGAGCAGGTTTCTCGAAATGGCGGCTCCACGGAGAAAATTGTCGCGACAATCCTGACTGGGAACAGCGAAGAGATCGTCGCGGAAGCCGTCAGAAGTGTGATCGACTGGGTCGACGAAATTCTGTTGATCGATACGGGGATCACAGACGGCACGGTGGAACTCGTTAAGAAGCTTGCGGGCGAAAAGTTTTTCCAAACGCAGTTCCCATGGTGCAACGACTTCGCCTTAGCGCGGAACACGGCCCTGGAGCAGGCCGCCGCGCGCGGCGCGACCTGGGCGCTGACGATTGATACGGACGAGCGGCTCGTCATCGACGGATTTCCAACGCTGAACGAATTATGGTTGTTCCTGGCCGGTGAGCCAGAGATCCTGTCATGGTTGGTTTCCGACCACGGCGGCAGTTATGCAAAAGAGCGACTGGTCCGCGTGCCCACCACGCAGCAGTGGAAGGGTCGGACGCACGAGGCGCTGGTCGGTGGTACCGCAAGCCAACGCAAAGTGCTTCCCGGCGTTCGCTTTTACGAAGTCGCCAAGACACCCGACGCCTTCCGACACAAACTGGAACGGGACTTGGTCATTCTGCAAGAAGAGACACGTGACAAGCCGGACAACGCGCGCTGGTGGTATTACTTGGGGCAAACGCTGGACGGCTTGCAGCGCCGCCGCGAGGCAGCCGAAGCGTACCAGCATTGTGCCGCGCTCGACGGCTGGGCCGAAGAGGCGGCTTGGGCCTGTTACCAAGCTGCCAAATGCCTGTCCGAGTTGAAAGAGTACCGGCAAGCGATTCAGGCCTGTGCGTTTGGCCTCGCGAGACAGCCCGGGTCGCCGGAGCTTGCTTGGCTGGCCGGGTTCTGTTGTCATCAGCGGGGCGAATACCGCGACGCGATCCATTGGGAGCACATTGCGATTGCGCTGGGGAACGTCGAGGGAGCCCATGCCGCCGCCCACCGCATTAGCTTTCGGCATCTCCCCGGTTGGTACGAAGGTCCGTATGACGTGCTGCGATTTGCGTATCGAAGGTTAGGCTTGGATGACGCGGCGCGCGATGCGGAAAGCAAGTACCAGCAGGCATTGCAGGTGCGGCTTCAACGCCACAAAGCCAACGCTTCAACAACGACGAATCGCCGAAAGGTTTTCCTCGATTTGGGCGCACACTACGGAGAGGCACTCCGGCAGTTCGCATCTCGATTGGCGCTGGACGCAACATGGGAGATTCATTCGTTTGAGCCGAATCCCGCGTGCGAACTTGCCAACCGATTGCGTGACGTCAATCTTCCGGTCCAAGTCCACGAATCCGCGGTCTGGGTCCGTGACGGGACGATTGCCTTTCGTCAACAGAATCATCGCACGGCAGGCTGCGCGTCACCGTCCGATGGCCAAAGCGACATCGATGGGTGGGGAAGTTGCCTCGAATCGCTGGGGTCGAGTCATCCGGGTCTGGAGCCGGCGGTCGAAGTTACTTGCGTCGATCTTGCCCGCATACTGGACGGATACTCAGCAGACGATTACGTCGTGGTGAAGATGGACGTGGAAGGTGCGGAGTTTGCGATTCTTCGACATCTGATCGAGCGCCGCGTCATCAACCGCATCAAGCGGCTGTATGTCGAGTGGCACGAGCGGCTGCTCACAACCGAAACGCCCAACAGCCGCGACGATCTAGAACGAGAGATGAGAAATCAAGGGATCGAGGTAGAAAGATGGGGATGAGAATCGCTCGTTGTTCGCAGCTCGTCGTTCGGGATTGAGTTCGACATGGCAGCCCCAACGGCCATTGAGCGGTGTTGCGAGATTTTGATTGCGGGAGGCGAGGTCATGGCTCGGCCGTCTCGTGGCGAGGTGTTTGATCCACCGGAAGTCTCGACTTGACGCGGCATCAAAGCGGTGCGCGACGAAGTCAGGCTAGAAAGCCTAACGTCAGAACTCCTGATCTGGGCGGAAACTAGCTGATCCCTGTTTCAGTTTTGGGTGGCGCCGATCAGGGAGTACGTCAGGGTTAAGCTTGTGCCGGGGTA
>JBGTHH010001211.1:0-8552 GCA_041746275.1 Pirellulaceae bacterium
ATGGGCTGTTGGTGACGGACAGCTTCAACTGTCATCGGCGGAACGAGTTGAGCGGATTTAAGCGATTTGACGAAGCTGACGATAACAACCGTTGTAGTGAAGGAAGGCTCGCGTCACGGTGATTTCGCGAGATTGCTAGCACACCGAAACAATGGCGCTGCCAATTGAGTTGATTTGTTGGAATAGAAGCCTTTCAGCGTTGAGGTTATGGCAGGCGACAACGATAATCGAACACAACGCTTCCACCAACGCATGCAACTGATGACGCTCCGTACAGAGCCTGGGCTTCATGAACTTAATCCTCTTGGCCCTACAACGCCCATTGACGGTGATGGTCATCATCGTGGGGGTGGCGTTGGGAAGTTTTCTAGCCATCGGTCGTTCCGTCAGCGAGCAACTCGGACTCCCGTATCCCGAAGGCTTGCCCAAGGGGATGGAAGTCGACATCTTTCCCAGCCTGAACCTTCCGGTGATCTATGTCTGCCAACCGTATGGCGGCATGGATCCCGCACAGATGGAAGGTTTTTTGACGAACTACTACGAGTACCACTTCCTGTACGTCAGCGGGATCCATCACGTCGAGTCCCGCAATGTGCAGGGTACGGCGTTGATGAAGTTGTTCTTTCATCCCGGGACTGACATGGCCCAAGCGATGGCCGAGACGATCAATTACGTCAATCGCTCGCAAGCCTTCATGCCTCCCGGAACCGTCTCGCCGTTCGTGATGCGTTTCGACACGGGTAGCGTACCCGTGGGCTACCTGGTGCTGTCCAGCGATACCCGTTCGGTGGCTGAAATCCAAGACTTGGCACTGTTCCGAATCCGTCCGATGTTTTCCAGCCTGCCGGGTGTCTCGGCACCACCTCCGTTTGGTGGCAGCGCGCGGACGGTGGTGATTACGATGGACCCGCAACGCCTCCAGTCGTATGGGATGTCGCCCGAGGAGGCCATTACGGCGTTAGTTCGCGGAAACTCGATCAGTCCCTCGGGAAACATTCCGATTGGTGACAACTATCCGATCGTGCCTGTCAATTCGGTCGTTAAGGACGTGCAGGAACTGGGTACCATCCCGATTCGCATGGGCGAACATCCCATCTACCTGCGCGATGTGGGATATGTACAGGACTCGGCCGACGCTCCCGCCGGTTATGCGTTGGTGAACGGTCGCCGAGCAGTCTACATTCTCGCGACCAAGCGGGCCGATGCCTCGACCTTGAGCGTGATCAATAACATCAAAAACGCTTTACCCAAGATGAAAGACGCCTTGGGTACCGATGGCGAAGGGATTGACGTTCGCTTCGAGTTCGATCAATCGCCGTACGTGACGCGGGCGGTGGAAGGCGTTGTGATCGAAGGGCTATTAGGCGCATTGTTGGTCGGGTTGATGATCCTGCTTTTCCTGCAAGACTGGCGCAGCTCGTTGGTGGTGGTATTGAACATTCCCTTAGCCCTGATGTCAGCCGTGCTGGCGCTATGGATTTGTGGTCAAACCATCAACTTGATGACTTTGGGAGGTTTGGCCTTGGCCATTGGCATTCTGGTCGACGAAGCGACCGTGGCCATGGAGAACATCCACGCTCACCTACAACGAGGCAAACCGTTGGCCGAAGCCGTGCGTGACGGGTCGGCTGAAACGGCAATTCCGCGACTCCTGGCTATGCTCTGCATTTTGGCGGTCTTTGTCTCGTCGTTCTTCATGAAGGGCGCGGCCCAGGCGCTGTTTGTGCCACTGTCGCTGGCGGTCGGATTCGCGATGATCGCATCGTTTATTCTCTCAAGTACGTTTGTGCCTGTCCTCTCCGTGTGGCTATTGAAGCGTCATCGGCACACGGACGAAGAGCACCGCCCCAGCGCCTTCGACCGACTGCGCGGCGGTTACGAAGTACTGTTGGGCTGGTTTGTGCGGGCTCGCTGGTTGGTGGTCGCCGTCTACTTGGTGATAAGCTGCGGACTGATTGGACTGTTAGGAACGCAGTTAGGGCGCGGCATCTTTCCCGTGGTCGATGCGGGCCAGTTCCGCTTGCGAATGCGAGCTCCCGACGGAACGCACATCCAGCGGACGGAACAGTATGCCAAGGCAGCTTTGGATTTGATTGGAGACGAACTGGGGGCGGAGAACATTGAGCTCTCGCTGGGCTACGTGGGGATGATCCATTCCAACTTTCCCGTCAACGCGGTCTATCAATGGTCGCGCGGCCCCGAGGAAGCCATTTTGTACGTGGACTTGAACGCTGAACTGAAGCTCTCGGACGACGTCCTAAAGACGCGGCTGCGGGACCGCTTGGCTAAGGACATGCCCAATGTGCGTTTCTCTTTCGAAGCGTCGGATATCGTGAATGAAGTCATGAGTTTCGGTTCGCCCACACCCGTCGAAGTCGCCATTAGCGGACCGAGTTTCGCGGACAATCGCGCTTTTGCCGAACGCATTCGCGAAGAGCTGGCACTGGTTCCCATGCTTCGCGATCTGCAAGTCGGGCAGTCGTTGGATTATCCGACGATTCAAGTGAATGTCGATCGCGAGAAGGCGGGGATGGCGGGCTTGATGCCCGTGGATGTCTCCCGCGCGTTAGTGACTGCCACTTCGTCCAGCCGCTTCGTCGTGCCCAATTACTGGGCTGATCCCAAAAGCGGCATCGCGTATCAAGTACAAGTGGAGATTCCGCGACCGATCGTACGCACGCCGGACAATGTCGACACCATTGGTTCCGCGGAAGACCTGGGGCGCATTCCGCTCAAGCGAACCGAGAACGGCCAGGTCCTGATTCGCGACATCGCGGAGATCCAACCTGGGACGATGCCCGGGCAATACGATCGCTATAACATGCGACGCCAGATCACGCTGACCGCGAACGTGGCGGACGCGGACCTGGGCACCGTCGCCCGCGAGGTGGCTCGCGCCGTGCAACGCGCGGGAGCCCCACCCACGGGCATCCAAGTCGAAACACGTGGCCAGATTCCGCCGATGGAGGAAATGCAAGCCGGTTTGGCGATTGGGTTGGGCCTGGCCGTCGTGGCGGTGTTCCTGCTGTTGACGGCGAACTACCAGTCGGTGCGGCTCGCACTGGTCACCGTCTCGACCGTACCGGCGGTCGTCGCGGGAGTGGTCGTGATGCTCTGGTTGACCAATACCACGCTGAACATTCAATCGTTCATTGGCTCCATCATGGCGATGGGCGTGGCGATGGCGAACGCGATTCTGCTGGTGACATTCGCCGAGCAACGTCGCTGTGAAGGGCTGACGAGTCGCGAAGCCGCCGTTCACGGCGCGGGGAGCCGCCTACGAGCCATCCTGATGACCAGCTTCGCGATGACGGCCGGCATGTTGCCCATGGCCCTGGCCTTCGGCGAAGCCGGCCAACAAAACGCGCCGTTGGGCCGTGCGGTGATCGGTGGACTGATCGCCGCGACATTGGCCACGCTGTTGGTCCTTCCCAGCATGTTCGCCTTCCTGCTTAGCAAGGCCAGCGTGCGGTCGGCGTCTCTCGACCCAGGCGATCCACGCAGTTCGCATTACACGCTATCGGTACCGACAGCGACGTCCGATGGAATAGGAGCAACCTCATGACACGCTGTGTTTCATTAGCATCCGGACTGGCCGTGACGGGACTCATCCTGTTCTGCCACGAGTGTGCCCCGCCGCTCGACGCGCAGACTCCACTCAGTGCGACTTCATCCGCCAAAGCACTCGATCGCGTGACGGCCAGCGCCGTGCAACGCAAGACACTCACACTCCGCACTTCTCAGCCGGGGCGTATCCAAGCGTATGAAGAGACACCCATCGTGCCCAAGGTGACGGGCTATGTCGAAGAGGTACTGGTCGACATTGGTGATCGAGTCGCCAAGGACCAGACCCTCGTGAAGCTCTGGATTCCCGAGATGGATGACGAGCTAAGACAAATGGAAGCAATGGTCGCGTTGGCGGAAGCCGAATTGCGGCAGGCCGAGGTGAACATCCAAGCAGCGCAGGCCGCGGCGGAGACGGCGCGGGCCAAGGTTCAGCAAGCCGAAGCGAGTACCTTGCGTACCGATAGCGACCTCGCTCGTTGGAAGTCGGAATACGCCCGCATGAAGGAACTGGCCGAGAATCGTTCGATCACGAACAAACTTGCTGAAGAAACGTTGCAACAATTCCGCGCTGCCGAAGCCGCTCAACAGGAAACGGCGGCTTCCATCGCGTTGGCCAAGGCGGCGGCGGCCGAGGCACTGATTAACATCCAGCAGACCGAAGCGGCGCGTGATACGGCTCAGGGACGTTTGCGCATCGCGACGACCAATTTGGCACGCACGACGACCCTCTCGCGTTATGCTCACATCAAGGCTCCCTTCGCTGGCGTGATCACGCACCGCTACGTCGATACGGGGCACTATGTCCAACCCACATCGAGCGGTAACAGCAAGCCGCTGCTTGTCGTCACACGCCTCGATCTCGTGCGCGTGGCCGTGGACGTTCCCGAGTTGGAGGCCGCTTTGGTGGACAGCGGCGATTCGGGAGATGCCGCCACAGTCCAGGTTCAGGCGCTCGGCGGGCGAGTCTTTGAATCTCAGGTGGCACGCACCTCCTGGTCCTTGGACGCCACCAATCGTTCGTTACGAGCCGAGATCGATATTCCCAATGCGGATGGATCGCTTCGACCTGGCATGTATGCTATGACCACCATCCAGTTGGACGAACGGGTCAATGTGGTCACCCTCCCTGTCGCCGCCATCGTTCGCGACGGAGATCAGACCTACTGTTGTGCCGTTGAGCCGGGGAAAATCGTGCGTCTCCCCATTCAACTTGGCTTGCGCAGCGGCAATGATGTGGAAGTGTTGTCGGGTGTGGACGCGGGCAGGATCGTGGTCATGGCGCGGGCGGAATCACTCCAGCCGGGCCAGCCCGTTGAAGTACTGCCGACGGCTTCCAAGTAGGCTCGTCATGCGACCCGAGCGTGGATTTTGGCTCGATCTCTGACGGCCGGCGTGACACGGGCGATAGTTCAGTGTGCCCCAGACGTATCTCAATGAGTGTTCCCCGCCGACTGATTGTCTCCGCCTTGATCTTCGAATGCGCGATTGTGGACTTTCTGGACAATGGGGATTCGATCTACCGAATCATGCAGGCGAAGGATTCAACGGTTCCTCGCTGGTATTGTCCCATGGCCAGCCTGGACTTTTTTGCAGTGATCCTCGGCTGGATGTTTGAGCAAGACCGCGATAGGAACTGTTGGCAACTGGGCGATCTTGTTCGCCATGAGCTGACCCCGACAATGATCAAGTTTCAGCAGGGGCTGAGCTATGGCTTAGAAAAAAGCGCCGTACTCGGATGCGGTCACAATTTGTGACCACAATGACGCAGCTCACGAGGACAATATCGTGACCGATGAAACAAAGCTCATTCTGGTTGACCAGATCGAACCGCTGATACACGAGCTTCGCGGCCAGAAGATAATCCTTGATAGCGATCTGGCCGCTTTGTACGGCGTTCCAACGAAGCGATTGAACGAGCAGGTTCGACGCAACCTCGCACGGTTCCCTGACGACTTCCTGCTCCGACTCACCAGCGACGAGGCCGAATCTCTAAGGTCTCAATTTACGACCTTAAAGACCGGTCGCGGTCAGCACCGGAAATACCTGCCCTACGCCTTCACCGAGCCTGGGGCGTTCATGGCGGCCAGCGTGCTCAACTCGCCACGCGCGGTCGAGGTCAGCGTGTTTGTGGTACGAGCGTTCGTGAAGCTGCGGCAACTGGTGCTGGCTCACAAAGAGTTGGCCGGCAAACTCGATCAACTCGAACGCAAGGTCGGCAGCCACGACGAGGCGATCAAGCAACTCGTCGCCGCGATCCGCCAACTCATGGCACTACCTGATCGGCCGAAACACCGGAGACGCACCGATGCTTAAGCGACTCGACAAACGACGACGCTGCGTGGCTTGCGTGCCGGTAGAGATGCTCGCGCCGGACAACGGGCGATTCGACGATCCGTGTTGCGGCTCGGCGGGCATGTTCGTGCGGAGCGAAAAGCTCGTCGAAGTACATGGTGGGTGCAGATGTTTGGCAACAATTTTATTCTGCTACACTGGAACCTTCGCAAGACTGCATGGTTTGAGAAACGAGAGCAGCCGTCATACAACTGCTCCGATGCCGTTTTTCAGACTTTCATTGAGCGAAACTGCGTCCTGCCTTCGGTGGATCGGTAGTCGATGGCAAACTAGACAACAACGGCTCTTTCAATTGTCGCATTGCATAGGTTCTTCGAATGCCTCGACCCGGTGGTGAAGCGGACAAACTTGGAAATCAGTTTGAAGCGGTCTGGACCGTAGATGCGGCTATCGACGTATTTGAGGGCCGGTTTCGGTCGATCACCGTGGAGGCATTCGGCGACGAATCGGTGGGCGTTGAATTCCACCTCGAAGCAAATGATGGTGTGTTCCAATTCCATTCCGTGAAACGTCAGAAGGATGGCGGCGATTGGTCAATTGCCGATTTGTGTCGAAAAGACAAGAGCACTGGTCGGAGCATTCTCGGAGACCTGTTCGCCAAGCGAACTCGATGGGCAAACGCCGAAACACGCTTTGTGTCGGCAACCGGTGCGAACGAACTTCGCGAATTGGTGGAGCGTGCTTCGACGCCAACGACTGTTGCGGAGTTCAGGGGCATTCTCTCAGCGAAGCTCCAAACGGAGTTTGACTCGCGACTTGTTCTTCTCTGTGGCGGCGATCCGGAACTCGCGTTTGCGGCACTCAAGACGCTCGAAGTAATTCTGTGCGGACACAAAAACCTCAATCGAACCGTCGACCGACGAATTGACGGGCTTTTCTATCGCATCGACGGTTCGATGTTACGAGCCGACGATGTTCGTCGAATGATCTCTGAGTTCATGCTTGAGAATCTTGGCCCATCGATCGACAGGGACCGGCTCCGCGCTTTCTTTCGGGAAAAGGAAATCGGCGTTCGCGACTGGAAAATGGACGCCACGGTCAATGATGCGGTCGCAGCAGCCAATCGTCGCTATCTCTCGGTGACGGAAACGGAACTCATCAACTCCGCACAAATTGTTCGCGATGTTGTGGGGAGAATCATCGACACGCTTGCCGGTTCGGAATCGCGTGGAGCGTTACTGGTCGCACCCGGTGGATTCGGAAAGAGCTGTGTTTTGGCTCAATGCCTGGCGCAACTCTCGACAAGTTGCACGCCGTATCTGTGTTTGAGGATGGACTCGTTCGCTCCATGCAACACTGCGCGGCAACTTGGCGAGCAGATGGATTTAGACCAGTCCCCCGCAGTTGTGCTCGCGGGAATCGCGGATAACGCACCGAGCGTCCTTGTCGTGGACCAGTTGGATGCGATGAGTCTCGCCTCCGGGCGTAATCCACAGATGTGGGAAGTCTTTCGGGATTTGTGCGATGAAGTGCGAAGCTATCCACGGATGAAAATGATCTTAGCTTGCCGAGACTTTGATCTCGATCACGATCATCGCCTGCGAAACTTAGGTGATGCTCAATCCGGATTCGCCAAGTTCCCTCTCGCCAAGCTGAGTGAAGCCGAGGTTCATTCCTCGATCAATGCGGCAGGACACGGACAACTCAAGCTCAATCCACAACAGCTTGAAATCCTCGGAGTTCCGTTTCATCTTCTGCTGTTCTTGCAGGGTGATCCGTCCCGCGGCTTTAGTACGGTCGGTGAGCTGTACGATCGGTATTGGCTTCGCAAACGGCAGAACTTGAGAAAGGCACTTGGTCGCGATCCGTACTGGAACGAGGTGATCGACGCCTTGACGACAAAGATGAGCGAACAGCAACTTCTGTTTGCACCTATGTCCGTCACGGACGACTGGGAACTCGACGCACAGGCTATGGCTTCCGAACATGTGCTGATTGAAGTTCAGAACCGACGCCAATATCGGTTCTTCCATGAATCGTTCTTCGACTACGCATATGCCAGACGCTTCTGCGCCGCTGGCCGAAACGTCATCGAATTTCTCGAAACGTCGGAACAGCATCTTTTCCGGCGCGCTCAGGTGCGTCAAATCCTGGCATATCGCAGAGAGAATGATTTCCACCAATACATCGCCGACATCCGCGGCATCTTCGAATCGCGGAAGATTCGCTTTCACATCAAGCGGATGGTTGCGTCTGGAGTAACCGTTCACGGAGCAGCGAAGAGAGCCAGGACCTGAGTTGCGTGTAGTTTTGGCTTTTTAAGGCGCAGCTGGCAGTGAGCCACTTCGGCTGGCACAGTATAGCGTTGAGTACGCTTCCGTAGACTCACTCTCAGAGCATGGATTTTCTAGGCATGGGCGACGGTGTCCAAAAGTATTCTTGCGATCGGCGTTGGGCGATCGGCGTTGGGCGTTGGAGTTCAATCAACGTCCGCATTCTTTTGGACACCGAGTCAATGCCTTAAAAATCCAGGTTTTGGTTTCCCGCTGGTTCGGTCAGCATTATGAGCTGTTTTGCTCCGCAACCGCTAACGAGGGAATCTCTTGGTGGCTGAAGTGCGCCGTCACTGCCGAGACCAAGTATTCAAATGCGGAGCGACCTTGTTGTTCACAAGTTGCCACCACCGTCCAAAT
>JBGTHH010001212.1:0-6363 GCA_041746275.1 Pirellulaceae bacterium
ACCCGCGCTTCGTGCATGGCGGCCAGCGCCTTCTCCATATAGCGAGGGCCGCGCGCGTTATTGGCCGGAACTGTGATCAGAAACAACACTCCCCCAGCCTACCGACGGCGACGACCGTTGTGAGTGCCAACCATGCGGAAAAGATTGTCTGGTGCAGTCGGCAACAAAAAACCGCCTCGTTCGATGTGCGTGCTCGCCCGAGGCGGTGCTGGGTCATCTCACGACCGAAGACTCCGTACCTCGTTCCGTAGGGCGGATGGAGGGGCCACGGCTTGATACCCGAGCCGAGTTCTGCGGGCGAACGAAACAGCCAAGCCAGCCTATCAAATCCCTGTTGCCTGCGCGATTGGTCGCGACAGCCGCACCGGTGCGCGCAGGAACGACGAACTCGGCTGCAAATTCACCAATGCCTGCCAGTGTCCGTGGTGATCGATCATCATAGGTTCCGTTACGGCGTGCGGTGTACCGATGTAGCTCTCCTGCGTCGAGGCATACACCAATCGCCGATCGGGATTGTGAGCCAATTCGCGAGCGAGCCACAGGATGTGATTTGCCCGCACCGCGCCGGTGGTGAGGAAGACGACCCGAAAGCTCGGACGCTGGCCCTGCCGGCCGGATTCCTTCCACAGCCTTAGCACCCAGTCCTGGTAGGTTTCGTATCCGAGGATCTTTGTGCGAATACTCTGTTCGCGGTGTGAGTCGAGCGGTTCGGTCGCATTATCGATCTCGAAGACGAAGTTGAACGTCCGGCCACCATAGCCAAGCTGCAAGTGAAAATCGGGCTGCTGCCGGTACTCGCCGACTTGTAGCGTCAGGCGGCCGTCGCCGAGAATTCTCTGGACGACCACTCCCCTTTCGCGACAGGCAACCAAGGAATGCACGATCATGTCGGCCGTGGCCATGGTATGCCGTACCCGGGACGGAGCGATCTCGGAAAGGCTTGTGCGGGGTGGCGAGTCGACTTGATCCGGGAAGGCTGCGCGGTGTCCGTTCAATGTCAGGCGAAAGTACGACATGAGCCCGCCGCTTAGGATCGCGATGGACCAACTGCGTATCAGGCCCGCTTCGCCGAGCGTCTGCATACGTTCACGCACTCGCCGTTCATCGCGAAACGGCTCGCCGTCGAAGGTGACGCTGGCCTTGCGGATCTGCGCGGCCGTCAGCGGCGTCACATCGAGCAGGCGAAGGAGCGCGAGGTCACGCGAACTGAGGATCACGCCTTGGGTCATGACGGTGAAGTAGGGTACCATTCACTTGGAGTTTTACCGATTGCCCAATGAACCGACCTAGTGGATACATCGACGTTGACCGACTGCAAGCCGAAACGACGCTGGAAGTGGCGGCGGCCAAGTGCGGCATTCCACTCGAAGTAAAGGGCTCCGGCCCCGAGGTTCGCATTGACTGCCAGTTCGGCTGCCCCGGTGACCACTGCGGTCGGAAGGAAGTGGCGATCAACACGGAGAACCCGCAGAAGGTCTTTCAGTGCCATGCGTATTCCTGCGGCTTTCGCGGCAACCTGCTGACGCTCATGCACGGCTTCCTTACGCAATCAATGCCAAGCGGCGGCAAGCTGAAGGGAGACGAGTTCCAGCGGGTGAAACGTGTGCTTGCGGGCAAGGGCGAGCCGGCCACGAGCCAACCGGCAAGAAAGGATCCCGAGGCCGCCAGTCGTGCCGCCACTCCCCCACCACCATCGAATACGCCGCTCATCGACTCGACCGAGCCGCACATTCGCGAGCTCCATAACATCGACGAGAAGCTCGTTCGCGACGTCGCCGTAATGAATCCTGCAGCCTCTGCGTACATCCGCCGACACCCCTGTCTTTCTTTCGAGTCGATGGCCAAGTGGCGATGCGGCTACCTGCCACACGACGGCGGTGGCGATAAGCGGGGCTGGTCGCTGCGCGGTAGCATTCTGTATCCCGTGCTCTCCGAGCACGGCAAGGTGTTGGCCTGGATCGGCCGCGACGTGCAGTACGAGCAAAAGGAACGCGACTACCAGCAACTCTCCCCCGCAGAGCGATCGGGCAAGGAACCGCCTGCCAAACACCGCTTCCCAAAAGGTTTCCATCGTGGAGTCGAACTCTTTGGTCAGCACGCCAGCCGCCTGAAGGAGCCCGGCTATCGCGAGTTCATCGCGCAGCACGGCTTGATTCTCGTCGAAGGCTTCAACGACGTGATCGGCCTCGACAACCTGGGCGTCCCCGCCCTCGGGATAATGTCGAACCGGATGACGGAAGCCCAGGGCGAGAAGGTCATCCGCTTCGCGAGGCAACTCGGCATCAACCGAGTGAACCTCATGTTCGACTGTGAAGACACGGGCTCAGAAGGAGCCAAGGACGCACTTTGGTTCTTTGCGGAGCGACAACTGGACGTGCGGCTGGTGTGGTCGCCGGGGATGCATGAAGGTGAATTCAAAGGAAGGCAACCCGAGTCTTTGAGACAGGTGAATCATGAAGAACTGTTTGAATGTCCCGGAGGATGAACAAACGCAACACGGAACGCACCAGAGCAATCGAACTGGACTTGGAACGGCCCAAGACGCTGGCGGACGGAGAGGTTGGCAGAATTGGTGTGGCAGATGTTCGACCGTGTGAACGCTGTGCGGACGAAGGAAATGCCTCAACGCCTGGGTCGCAACTACGGCACCGTCAAAACGCATCTGCATCTGTCCTTGAAGCAGGGGGTTGCTGAAGCGGGTGAATCGGAAAGAGTGGCTGCCGCCGACACGTGGTCAACGGTCTATTTCATAGTGCATAAACTGTTGGTTAGCATCAAATCGGATATACACGATAGGCCACAACAGCGAATGCGAATAGGTCCAGGTTTGTTGGTATTGGTTTGATGGAATCCCGATGACGGTTTGAACCTCCGTTTTATCCATTCCTGGTCGCAATTCGGAGAGCTTTATGATCGATACAGGCAGAACATTGATACAAACGTACAGTAGCAGTGCAATGACCATGATGAAACAAATGGAAGCTACGATAAATCGTCTCAAAACAGATCCCCATCAACGACAATCATCTACCTGCTAAAGATCGTAGTTATCTGATCCTGGCGGGCACGGAGTCAACGCATTGTTCACTGTACATGTAAAATTGCCGGCGTTCCATTCGTCGGTGCAGTACCGATAGCACGTCCTCCCGTCAGACGGCGCACCGTCATATCCGATCACGTTATTTGCCAAATCTTGTTGGGATGAAAGAGATTCTGGATCTTCGCGACCGTCCCAAAAATCTCGCGCACAGTCCTCGCCACACAATCGCGCCGCGTGACACGTCGCAAGGCAATGGCGTAGCGGATTACCACCGAAGACATCATCGCCGCCAGGGATGCCTTTCGCGCGAAGCTGTGCGAGCGCGATCGCGCCGCCGATTGGTGCGCACAGGTGACATGGAATATCTCCGCACCGTCGAAGCCAAAAGATTAAGTGCTTGACGCTCTGGTCAAGTTCATCCAAGACATCAATCACATCCGGTGGCAGGCCGACAGGATAAGATTGGAGACCTGATGGATCGCTACGATTGATTGGATTGTTGCGCGAATAGACATACGCATGCTCGCGTCTCTTTATTTGCTGTTGATTGTGCTTCCGCATATCCGGAACCGGCGACAACACCGTGACGCCGTTTTCCGGCATCGGGTCGCGAGACATGAATTGACCAAGTTTGGGTTGGTACATTTGTGGCACTCCTTGTTGTTCGGCTGTCAGAATCCGGGTAGTCCAAACCGTCTTGGCTGACCGATGTTAGGATGATGCGGGGATTGATGTCCAGGTAATCGCGGCGTTCGATGGTTCATTCCCGGCACATGCGGTGATGCCGACTGAGGTATAGCTCGTTGGTAGATACAACCGGAACACTGACAGTTCGGAGGATGTCCCGGCATGCCAACGGGAGCTTCGGCTGCTCCCCTCGCGGTTTGGCACTGCCCGCACTGGCAACTCGGTCCATGCGGCGGAATGAACGGTGACTGAGTCATCGTGTGTTCGTGCAAGCATCCGGCACATTGACAAATGGGAGAATGTCCGGGCATCCCTCGGGGCGCGGCCGCAGCCTCTCTGGCGACTTTACACTCTCGACATTGGCAACTCCCGCCGTGCGGGGCGACGGGAAGCGACTGAGCGATATCCCGCGACTGTTCACATTTCGGACAGCAGCAATGTCGTGAGTGGCCTTGAACACCAGGAAACGCTTGGCGAGCCGCACGTCGCCCCTGCTGCATCTCCACAATGTCGAGCATTGCCGCTCGGTGGTCCAAAAGCTCTTTCGTCCGCTTGGCGTGCAGCCATTCGTAGCGCGGATCGTTGGGCGCGAGCCGGCGCGCGTAATAGATTGCCTTCAGGCTGTCATCGCGCTTGCCGAGCTCGTAAAGACACTCGGCACGTTGGATCAGGAAGTCAGCCAACTCTTCTTTCGTCGAAAGCGATCGCAGATAGCATTTGTGTTCAAAGTCGGCTTCATTCCAAAGATGCGGCCACTGGGTGTAGTGCGAATCTGGATAGAATGCAATGCCTTCACCCGCACCTTCGACGTTGAACCGAGCCGACGGAATCCAGAACTCCGTCTTCGGCTGATCCCATTGGATCAAAGTGCCTCGCGAATCGTCCCAGCGGAAGAACAAGTGTTCTTTCGTCTGGACCAGGCTGACTGGATAGCCGAGGCGACGGCCAACTGCGACGTAAACAATGGGCATGCTCGCGCATGTGCCACCAGCGCCGTTGTCGTCCAGAATCCCATGCACAAAGACATCGGCCGGATCGCCGAACTCAGGATCGAACTTGCGCGCCGGGTTGTAAACCACGCCGCAATCCTGCTGCAGAACCTGCAACAAAAAATAGCAGCAGAAGCGGCCGAACGAATTGCCGTAGGTGTACTCCGTCGCCGGCTGACTCGACTGCGGGTTGAATCGATAGATGTGCCGCAGCGTCTCGTCTTTGACGCGCTGTGCCCATTCGTCGAGCTTGTCGAGACAAGCCGTGACGTTAACCGCATTCAGCCCTGGCAGACCCTGCGCCGCTGCCAGATTCAGCGCGGCAATGTCCCAGGTGTTCAGATGGTCGTCGGAGAGTTCGCACAGATCCCAACAAGAGATGCTTGGACGGGTATGGGTCGCATCGCGGGACATGGTGATCCCCTCCGTGAAAGATTACCAGATTATCGCGGCATAAAGCGCGTCGCGTCAAGCATTTTCGCAAGCGGATGACGTTTTTCAGTGATCTTGACGCTTTCTCCCCGCCCCGCCTCTCCCACGAGTTCATCCAGGGGTTCAATTTTGTGTTAATGACTTACGGCGCACTGCTCGTCGCTGATCTGATTGTACGCGGCCAATTGGAGCGCGGACGCACGGGCCGCATATGGTGGGATGCTCTTTGAGTTGCGTTCCACGGCAATCGCCGTGGCGTCGACGCACGCGTACTCGCGGGCGAATCGTCCCGCTTTGCGGTGGATCAGGCCGTGGGGCCTGCATAGTGCGGGCAGAGCGTCGCGAGCGGGACGATAGTTCGCCGCGACAGGCGGGGTTACGCGCGCGTCGGTCACGAGGTACGAGTGCCAGCCATCGGAAGCCCGCCTGTCGCGGCGGTAGCCCGCGACGCTCTGCCCATAAAATGTGGCGGACTTTTCGGCTGTCCCAAGCCGCATAGACGGTCGACTCCGATCGCCTCTCGCTCACCCTTCGGTCGCCTCCGGCGGCGATCGTTCGGCGGTCGCTCGGCGGACCTTTCCAACCTACCGCCTGTCGTCGGCGGCGATTGACGCCGCATCTTTTCTCTTGAGTTGTCAACAACACCGGATCGCTCCGTCGATCCGCCTCGTAGCGTCAAGTATTCTTGTCTAAGCAGGAGGGCGATAGCCCGCTCGTCTTTGCTTAAACAGAATGAGCTTTGAAGAACGCTTTGTAGGCGTCTCGACGACTCCCCTCTTACCGCCATTTGAAGCCACAAAGCCCCCACGCACTTCCCCGAAAAGGTCCGGCGATCACCGATAGTTGGTCCGGCGATCACCGAGTGGGTGCGAGTATAAAAGGTCCGGCGATCACCGATAGGTGCTCTGGGCATGTTAGGTGTGGGGATGTTGGCGCTTAAGCTGCCAGACGCTGAAGTCTGGAAAGGTCGGACCGAAGTGTTCCCGATCGATCTTGCCTTCGGTTGCTTCACGAGCGGCATCGTTATAGCGATGTGGTTCTACCGCCCGATAGAACTCCAAGAATGTCGCATGGTAACGCTCGAAGTGCGATCGACCGTCCGTTGTCGTCAGATACCGATCGAAAGCGGCCCGGCGTTCCTCTTGATACGCCTCACGCTGTTGCTCCAACCCTTCGGCCTGTGTCTGCCGATCACACTCCCACTTGCGGCGTTGA
>JBGTHH010001213.1:0-3973 GCA_041746275.1 Pirellulaceae bacterium
TTGTGATAGTTCAGCCCATGACCGGCGTTCAGCGTCATGCCGCGATCGATGATGTGTCTGCCGGCGGCAGCCAGCTTTTCCAATTCGCGCTGCTGGTCCAGTCCTCGAGCCAAGGCATATTGCCCGGTGTGGAGTTCCACGGCGTGTGCGCCGCAATCAGCGGCTAGGTCAATTTGCGAGGCGTCGGCGTCCAGAAACAGGCTGACGAAAATGCCCGCATCGCGCAGTCGCTCGACGGCCCGCGTCACCGATTCGCGATGGCTGACGACATCCAAGCCCCCTTCGGTGGTCACTTCTTCGCGGCTTTCGGGAACTAAAGTGGCTTGGTCGGGATGCACCTCACAGGCCACGCTGACAATTTCCGGGTGGCAAGCCAATTCCAGATTGAGTCGGACTTGTACTGTCTCGCGTAGAAGCCTCAGGTCGCGATCTTGGATGTGGCGGCGGTCTTCGCGCAGATGGAGCGTGATGCCGTCGGCACCGCCCAACTCCGCCAGCACTGCGGCCCAGACAGGATCGGGCTCGTAAGTGCGGCGAGCTTGCCGCAAGGTCGCCACGTGATCGATATTAACGCCGAGTTCAACCATATTTTTCCTACTCATGCTACTAAGTTCGCGAGCGAATCGTGGAATCTTACTCACCGCGCGACGATCGGGCTACGGGTTGCACGGCTCGCGGACGATGCGGGCACCGCCCTGATTCGGCGCGGTGATGACCAAGTTGTCGGGGCCGAGCGAGCGATCGGTTAGCAATTCGCCGCGCAGGTATTCTGACTCGTTCGCGTCGCGGCAGAGCACGAAGAGCGTTGGGCCCCAGGAGCTCTGCCCGACTCCCTGTAGTCCCATGGCGCGGATACGTTCGACTAGCCGTGTCAGAAGGGGACCGTGATAGGCTCCGCCTTGGATCGAAGCAAAGCAATTTCCGGCGATGTGCCCAAAGTCGAAGAGGCTCTCGCTGAATTCGCCAAAGCACCCCGCCTTCGCCGCTGGCAATAATCGTTCGCACATCGTGTCGGTCAATCGCTGAGTCACGTCGACCGGCACGGGCGGCAGCTCACGAAATGCGTCTTGCTCGGCCAGGCCACTCAAGCCCAGTTCGGCGGGCGGCGAGATCAGCACGAAACGCCATTCCGCAGGCAACTCAACACGCTCTAGGAGCGGTGAAATGCGGTCCCCCGGCAGCTTGCCCAATTCGGCGATCAGGCCACCCGACAGGAATCCATAAGTGCCGATCGCCGATCGCTCGCCACGCCCTACGCTGGCGGCGAACTCCGCCGCCGATGGAGCGTCTACCCCGTACCAAGCATTCAATCCCGCCGCGACGGACAATGCGACTTGTGTACCGACGCCCAAGCCGGTGTGGAGACGTGGTGCCGACGTAACGTCAATCTGACAGTGCAAATCCTTCAGCGATCGGCTCGTGAAGTCAGCCCAGCGTCGCGCAGCGTCTTGCACGCGTTCGCGATACCAACCTACAACGCGTAATGCCGAAGCCGGCGTGATCTCGATTCGTAATCCCGGTTGCTCGACCATCGCGCCCAGGCCACCGAACTGGCGGGCCTTGGGATGGCCGAACGAGAGCAGGCCGAAATGCAAACGGCTCGGTGCGATGACAAGAATGCGTTGGCCTAAATTCATCAGCGGTTAGAACGGCCCATCTTCGGGCATCCCAAAACTGAAACAGGGATCAACTAGTTTCCGCCCAGATCATGAGTTCTGGTCTTCTGCTTGCACGTCGCTGGCGAAGCGAAAGCAGGGCAGTGATACTCGGTCCAATAAAAAAGGACTCCGAGCGGTTTGCTCTAAGTCCTTGCTATACGAAGTGCGGGAAAGAGGACTCGAACCTCCACGACCTTGCGGCCACTAGGCCCTCAACCTAGCGCGTCTGCCAATTCCGCCATTCCCGCGAACGATGAATTGCTAGTGTACGTCCGGTGGCGAGTGGGTCAATGCCCCGGAACCGACGTGTTAGGCGTGCGACGCAGTACTAGCACGAGGTCATTTTCCGGCAAGCTCTGGCGAATCAGATCGACGATGGCCTCCGCGGAGCTATTGGTTTGCCGCCGCAAGATACGGGAGATTTCGAGTTGTGTCGCCGCGTTGCCCGCCCGCTCGCCCAGAACGAAGCAGGCTTCGCCAACTTGCATCACATGCCGATGGAGCCGTGGCCGCAACTCTGGTGCGACGCCCAGCGGCGGTGACTCCGGCGGAATCCATTCACATCCCCCGGGACCGACATGCAAGACGTAGATCTCACCAGCGAGGGCATATTGCAACTGGCCGGTGTGCGGAGTGGCGAGGCCATAGAACAGCGATGCCGAAGGACCTCCGGCGGAGGCAGTCCATAGGGTATCGTTGACACGGGTGAGCAGATTCATCGCTTGGTGTGGATGCATGGCATGCGATCGCAGGCTCGCCTGTAACGCGCTGGCACCAAAGGCCGGCTCGCCGTTGCAGCCGTCGCAAGTGCCCAACGCGATCGCCAGCGAACCGTCGGGGGGCACAAACCAATCGTAGAATCCGCTGGCCAGTTGACGCTCGGCACTCCAACCGGCGACCTCCCAACCGTCCAGCCACGGTTTGATGGTCGGCAAGTGAGCACTTTGCCACTGAAGTGCGTGCGTCCAGAATCGCTCGGCTTGCTTCGAGGCGAGACATTCGCCGAGTAAAGCCTCGCGCTGCAGTTCACTAGCGATTCGCCCCGCCACAATCTCGGCCACGTGAACTTGTTCGTCGGTGAAGTCACGCGTCTGGTGGGCGAAGAACCACAACGTCCCCAATAAATCGGTGGGACTCGAAACCGGAACACAGATCGCCGCGGGGTACGGCTCCGGAGTTTTCCAGTGGGGCAACCGACTGGTGTCTTCCAGAACCACGGCTTGGCCGACGAGCGTCTCCAGATCCGCGAGTGATGTTTCCAGGTTGCGAGCCGGATCGAGCAGGCGCTGTTTAGGCAGCCCCCAGCAGGCTCGCAACTTCAATTCATTGGTCACGTCGCCCAACATATACAATCCGGCAGCCTGACACTGAATCGCTTCCGCACCTCCCCGAAGCGTCGACTCGAGCCGCTGGGCCAGATGCTCTTGCTCGTGCTGACGAGCGGCGACGGGGATACCAACAGCCAGTTCGGCCTCGCGGTGCCAGAGTGCGAGTTGCAATCGATTCAACTCGGACACTAGCGAGCCGACCGCTTCAGCCAGTTCCTGAGCATGTCGCGACTCGATGGTCGGTGAGATCGAGGTTGGATTCCCAGATGGACTGCCGGGTTTGCCAATATGCACCGCACACTCGAAATCGTCCTTCGAGTTTCGCGACGACTCGGCGAACTCGAATTGCAGGGACCAACCGGTGGCTTGTTGAAAGGCTTGCGCGAGTCGCGTAATGGCTTCAGGTGGAATTGTGGCTGACTGGGGAATTTCGCTCGGCGCGACATGCAAACGCGGGTACGACGAGAGCTTTCGTATCACGGCAGATTCCTGAATCGCGTGCCTAGCAGCTCCAATCCATGGAATCTACTCATTGCGATCCGTCACCGCGATCGCACCGATTCTCCGTAATCGTCACAGTCTAGCATCGACTGCCTGCGAGCGATTCTGGAACGAATCCGCAACGCACGGCGCACTAGGAGTGGACCGTGCGTTGCGTCGTCCGCACGACTGAACTATTCCGCAGGACTGGCTGGCAACTGCACGAAGAAGTTCTCGTGCTGCACCCAGTCCGGCTTTAGATCGAATCGCATCAACATCTGCGGCAACAGATGTTCCTTGAGGTCTTCGGTGGGTAATGCTCCCAGGGGCACCAGCACCGAGGCGGCCGCGGGCAAGGCCGCGAAGCGAGTGATGATGCCTTCCAGGTGATGGCCCGAGATGGACCCACCGACTGCCGCGAGATCGCCGCGTTCGGCCGATTGAATCGCCGTTGCGGTGGCGAGCGTCCAGGCCGGCCCGGAATCACCGATCAGCAAATCGGCTTTC
>JBGTHH010001214.1:0-6585 GCA_041746275.1 Pirellulaceae bacterium
TGTTCGAACACATGCTGGGCATGCATGATGCCGGCCGTAAGATCGACTCCACGTTGCTGGTGGAGAACCTCAAGTCCAAGGGGGATTTTGAACGCATCGGCGGCGCGGCGTATCTGGGACGCGTCGCCAAGTCGGTGCCAAACGCGGCGCATGCGATCTACTATGCGAACATCGTGCGCGAGAAAGCCACCTATCGCTCACTGATCGATGCCAGTACCGACATCCTGCGGGAGGCGTACGAAGAGAATTTCGAGGCCAAGCACCTGCTGGGCCAAGCCGAGCAGAAGATCTTCGCCATTCTCGACAGCCGCGGCACCTCGGCGATCTCTAGCATTCGCGAGATCTTGCTCGAAGCGATGGATCGCATCGACGCCCGCATGAAGGGCGAACATACTCAGGGCGGCGTGGACAGCGGCTTTACCGAACTCGATGCGTTGTTAGGCGGGCTGCATAATTCCGAGCTGCTGATCTTGGCCGCGCGGCCAAGCATGGGAAAAACCGCGTTCGCGATGAACATCGCCGAGAACGTGGCGTTGCGTCTCTACGCACCCGTGTTGTTCGTCAGCCTGGAGATGTCGTCGATCGAGTTGGCAGATCGTTTGCTGTGTTCGGCAGCGCGCGTCAACGGTCATCGCTTGCGAAACGGCACCATCGCCGCTGAGGATCGCCAGCGGTTGGTCGAACAAGCGTCGGAGATCAGTCAAGCGCCGTTGTTTGTCGACGACTCGCCCTCTCGTACCGTGACTGAAATCTCCGCGGCCGCACGACGTATCAAACGTCGCGAAGGCAGGTTGGGCCTGATCGTGATCGACTACCTGCAGTTGATCGAACCCGACAACCAGAAGGACCCGCGTCAGGAACAGGTCGCCAAGATCGCCCGCCGTCTCAAGGGTCTGGCCCGAGAACTCGAAGTGCCCGTACTTTGCTTGGCTCAGCTCAATCGGCAGGCCGAGGATAGCAAAGACCATCAGCCCAAGCTGAGCCACCTGCGCGAATCGGGCGCGATCGAGCAAGACGCGGACGTCGTGATGTTCGTGCATCGCGAGGAGTACTATCGCCGTGGCGAGGATGCCGCCGAAGTGGCCGGGCAAGCCGAGATCATTATCGCCAAACAACGCAACGGTCCCGTCGGCACCGTCGAACTCGTGTGGCGCAAGGACTTCACGCGATTCGAGGACAAAGCGCCGGATCGCTTGCAGGTCTTCGACAACTACAATGCCCCGCGCGGCGATGACAACTTCTGAGCGCCTGTCCGAAAAGGGGTCTGACCCTCTCCGGCGATGCTATAAAAAACTCTGTGAAATCGACTCGCCTCCAAAGGGTCGGCCCCCTTTTCGGACAGAGTCTGAGCGCCGAGCTGTGCTGGATTACGGATTCTCCGTGGCGATTCGCTGTCGATAGTACTTCAGTCCAGGGACAAAGAAGCAGATCGCGGAAACGGCTCCAAAGATCAGATGGCCCACGGCGGGGAACCACGCCATCAGGGGTGCGGTGGCGAAGAGCGCCACGGCTTGCACGTAAAACGTCCCCGTCAAGATGCCGGCCTTGATGACGAAGACCATACCGGCGATCAAGGGCAACACGGGCGAGAGCTTCAGCGCGGGCAAGCCGAGCCACATCTCGACAAAGAACAGTCCCGCGATCGCGGCCATACTGGCGGCCCAGACATGGGCGATCTGCCGTTCGACAAACGTCACAGGCCCCATACGTCGCCGCAACCACCAAAACACGGCGGCCCAAATCCAAATGCCCATGGTCCAGAGAACCATGTAATACCACCGGTCGACCTCTAGGAATTGCAGGGCATTGGTCAGGGCACAGGCGATGAACAGCGCCAGGCTATGCCACATCCAGAGCAGCCCCCAATTCTCCAAGACATTAACGTGGTGGGTCTCGCGAAACATGTGGGCCAAGACTTGACCGAAACGTCCACTACGAGCGGCAATAGGCTCGTTGTGCAGGTAGGCATCGAGATCATCGGCCAACGCACCGGCCGAGTCATAACGTAAATCGATCGGCTTCTGGAGGCAGCGCAGGGCGATCATTTCGAGGTCGCTATCGGCACGCGGGTTGACGACGCGCGGCGGGACCACATCCTGTTCGAGCAACATCAGGATCGTGTCCACCGCCGACGCGGCTTGAAAGGGCGGTCGCCCCGTCAGCATCTGATACAGAATGGTCCCCAGACTGAAGACATCGCTGGCCGGTCCCACTTCGCCCCGTGCTCCCGCGGCTTGCTCGGGAGCCATGTAGGCGGGCGTACCTAGAATCGCCCCCGTGTGCGTCAAACTCTCCGCGTTCTCGACTCGCTTGGCCAATCCAAAGTCGGTGACATGCGGTTGCCCTTCGTCGTCGATCAGGATGTTGGAGGGTTTGAGATCGCGATGCAAGACTCCCTGTTGATGGGCGTTTTGAATGGCACGTGCGACGTGAGCCAGCAACGCCGCCGCTTCCCGCGGTGCCATGAGCCCGGAGGAGAGTCGTTGCGCCAGCGTTTGGCCGAGGACATACTTCATGCTGAAGTACGGATGTCCGTCGAGTTCGCCCACTTCATAGACGGGCACCACGCCGGGATGATTCAGTTTGGCGGCGGCTTCGGCTTCCGCTTGAAATCGTCGACGATCGGTCTCGGTGGCATGGGAACCACGCAGAATCATCTTCAACGCCACTTCACGATTCAGACTGATTTGCCAAGCGCGATAGACAATTCCCATGCCGCCTCGCCCCAGCTCCTCCAGCAATTCGTAATCGCCAAAGCGACAGGGCAACTCAAAGGAAATACTCGACGCTTCGCGCGAGGCTCCGGACGACATCGTCACGGGAGGCGCGTGGCTGCCCGCGGCATCGGCCAACATCACCGCGCCCCACAGCTCGCGCAGCTCATCGGCCAACTCGGGATGCTCGGCGCAAACTTGGGGCAGATCGACCGGCTGCCCGGCGTGGACCTGGTCGGTCAAGTCAGCCAGTAACAGGGCCAGGCGTTCGTCGTGTTCGAGCGATGTAGGTGGCTGCTTCACGCTGACTCGCCCTCGGCCACATCGCCGTGCAACATCGCGCGCAGGCGACGAACCGCTCGCAGATAACGCATGCTCGCGGCCGGTTCGGTCAGCCCCAACACTCGGGCCACTTCCTGGTTCGACAATTGCTCGTAATGCCGCATGATGATCATCTCGCCATCGGCTTCGCCCAGTTCGGTGATCGCGGCTTCGACGCGTTGAGCCAGTTCGCGCTGCGTGGCGGCTGCGGCCGGTGTGAGCTCGCCGTCGCAGAGTTGAGCCGCGAGTTCCATCGTCGAGTGGTCGTTCGCTCCCGCGATCATCAGGCCCTGTTCGCGATCGACCGATCGTTTCTGCGAGCCGCGGTGGCGTCGATGCGCGTCGATGATGCGGTCTTGGGCAATGTGTCGCAACCACAGGTGGAAGGGCATGGCCGGATTGGCCAGATAGTCTTGCAGCCTGCGGCTGGCATCGATCATCACCTCTTGCACGACGTCGCTGACCGCCACGCGTCGTCGAATCTTCTGGTCCAAACGCATTTGCACCATGCGTTGGACGGCCTCGCGGTGCCGTTCGATCAAACGGCCGATCGCGTCGTCGTCGCCGTCTTTCGCGCCCAGCAGCAACTCTTCCGTCTTGTCTTCGGTTGGCCACATGCGGATGATTATGCTCGATACACCACGGAAACGGCAAGGTCGCGGCCTCCGAACGAATTTCCGCGACGGGGCGTTTTTCCGCCGAATTCGCGTCGTAAGTACTGAATGTTAGCGAGGTTTCTGCTAAAAACGCGGGAAGGGTGAATCCGCCGGGCTCCCCTTCTCGTCTAATCCAGCGAAGAGGCATGTGCGTGACCGACGTTGCTCGTCAGCCGAAGGTGACTCGAGACACCGATTGCGGTGCCCTCGAAAACGCCTTTGCGCAGCACCAGAGCGAGCTGCTCGGGACGTTGTATTACTTGGTTGGCAATATTGAAGATGCCCGCGACGCCTTGCAAGAGGCTTTTGTGAAGTGCTGGTCCCACCGTAGTCAAGTCGCGGAGGTCAAGAACCTAAAGGCGTGGATTTTCCGGATCGCATTGAACACCGGTCGGGACGTCCGTCAAACGGCTTGGCGACGTAAGCGACAGGGCTTGGCGGACGATGGCGAGAGCGTCGAGAGTAAGCACGCGGGCCCCATGATGATCGCGGAACATAATGAACAAATTGAGCGACTGCGGGAGGCACTTCGCGAATTGCGAGGTGAAGAGCAAGAAGTTTTTCTCTTGCGTCAGAATGGACAATTGAAGTACGAGGAGATTGCCGAGGCCATCGGAATACCCCTGGGCACGGTGAAAACACGCATGCGGATGGCACTCTCCAAATTACGCGAAACCCTCGCAGAGGACTGATTTTCCCCGCAAACCCATGAACCAAGACCTGCACCAACAACTCCTGGAATTCGTCTACGATCTCTTGGACGAGAGCGAGGCGAGCGAATTGCGCGCACGGATCACATCCGATCCCGATGTGGCTCGTGCCTATGCGGAAGTCATGTTGCAGACGAACTTGGTTAGCAAAGCCGCCCGATATGCCGCACCGACGGTCGCTTGGGTCCGCCCCGCCGAGGAGACGTCGCCAGACAGCACCCCAGAACGACCCAACACTGCCTGGTCGCAGTCGCTGGCTGCCAAAACGGCGAATTGGTGCATGGCGTCGGTAGCTCTGGCGCTCGTCTGTTTACTCGCCGCCGTGCCGCTGCTGGAACGTCGGGCTCCACGCGACCAACGACCACCGTTGGCCGAGGTCTCGACTCCTCCGCTGCGCGCCGTAGTGACTGGCCCCTCGACACTCCATGCCGAGGCGCGCAATCAATTCACCATCCAGACGACCGATCTTCAGGGAGTGCCCGTTTCCACGAGTATGCGCTATCGCGTGATCGATGTTGATGGCAACGTCACTCAGGAGGCGGCACAAAGCACCGACCGCCGCGGCATCACAAACATCGAGGTCCTGGCGAGTCTGGGTCGGGAACCGTTGCAATTCGAAGTCTCGCCCATCCAGCCCACGCACCGGCCGCTCATTCGCAATTTGGAAGTGTCACCAACCCAGTTCGTCACCTACCTGCGGATCGACAAGCCTTTGTATCGTCCGGGTGAACGGCTGTACTTCCGCACCGTGACCCTTTCGCGGTACGGTCTGCGGGTCGAACGCGAAGTTCGAGTCTTGGCCGAGATCGTTGACTCGCAAGGCCAGCCCGTTTCGGGTTCACAAATAGACGTCGAATCCACGTCAGGGGTCGGCAGCGGCACCGTCGAACTTCCCGCGGATTTATCGGATGGCCGCTATACGTTGGTGGTTCGCAGTCCGGAACAACTCTTCCCCGAGGAGTGGCGCGACTTTGACGTGCGTGAGTTTCGCGCTCCTCAAGTGCTCAAGCAACTCGAACTCGCCCGAGACAGTTACACCAGCGGCGATCAGGTCGACGTTAGCTTCTTGGCTCGACGAGCCTCCGGTACAGCCTTCGCCGACGCACCGTTAGAGATCACGGCTCAGGTCGATGGAGAGGAATTGATCGTTCCCCAGGCCAAGACCGACGCAGCCGGTAAAGTAGCCTTCAATTTCAGATTGCCCGAGTCGATCGAACGCGGTAAAGCCTCGGTTTCCGTCACCGTGCAAGATGCCGAGACGGAGCGCGAAACGGTTAGCAAGGACATCCCGATCAATTTGGGGAAAGTGAATGTCGATTTCTTTCCCGAAGGCGGAGAGTTGGCGGCCGACTTACCCAACCGCGTCTATTTTTTCGGACGTGATCCACTTGGCAAACCGACGCATGTGGAGGGTCGCATCGTCGACTCGCAGGCCCAGGAGATCGCCCCCGTCGCGACGATCCACGAGGGACGTGGTGTCTTTGCGTTCACGCCCCACGTTGGCCAAGACTATCGGCTGCTGATCGATAAGCCCGTGGGCGTCACCAAGGAATTGCCGCTGCCCGTCGCCACCCAATCTCAGACCGCCACGCTCCATACTGGCCCTAGCGTGTTTCCTGCCACGTCGACGGTCCGGTTCACCATCTATCAGCGCTCACCACCTCGCGCCCTGGTCGTCGCCGCTTACTGCCGTGGTGCCATGGTGGGCCAACAGACGATTGAGCCGACGGCCTATCAAGCACACGACGATGGGGTGATGTTTGCGCGGAGCGAAATTGATGTGGCGGAGCAGGCTCAAGGCGTGATTCGCTTGACGCTCTTCGAGAGCGATTCACAGACTCCCACGCCGCTGGCGGAACGTTTGGTCTATCGCCGCGTGGCTCGACAACTCGACGTTCAGCTCTCGGCGGATCGCCCAACGTTCGCTCCTGGCGATCCCGTCCAGTTGAATTTGACCGTGCGGGACGAGCAACGCAATCCGGTCTCGGCGGTGTTAGGCATCTCGGTTGTCGATGACGCGATTCTGAATCTGGCCGATGATCGCTCCACGCGGCTGCCGACCTACTTTCACTTGCTCACCGAAATTGAGACGCCCGATCGCTTGGAGGACGCTAATTTTTACCTGTCCGATCAGTCAACTGCCGAGCAAGCTTTGGATCTGCTGCTCGGCACGCAAGGCTGGCG
>JBGTHH010001215.1:0-2438 GCA_041746275.1 Pirellulaceae bacterium
GATTTATCAGAAATGGGCGGAGTTTATAGGCAATGGCGACGCGACTCATTACTGGCTGAAGTCGGACCAAGCGAATACTTCGGCGGCTCGACCGTATGAGACGGCGCGGGTCGGGCTGTTCAGCAATGCCCACTCCAGCAAGGCAAATCCTCAAATCAAGAAAGTCAGCATGTGCGAGCGAGTCACCACTGCTTCAATAGACTTTTCCAGCGGACATTCTGCTACCGGGACAACGGAACCTAGACGACGGATGAAACCACTGGTGGTTACGTTGTTGAAATACGCAATCTCCGTCGCCATCTTGGCCTTCCTTTTCCAACGGGCGGCAAAGGACGAGAGTTTTGCGACGCTGAGTCAGCAACAAGTGAACTGGTTCTATTTGACAACAGCACTGGTGATTGCCATTGTTGCATCCATCATCTCGTTTCTTCGACTTTATTTGCTGGTCCGAGCGATCGATCTGCGAATTACCTTCTTCGAAGCCACTCGCTTGGGTTTCCTGGGTATTCTATTCAGTTTTTTGTCACTGGGCGTATTGGGCGGCGACCTGATTAAAGCCCTTCTGCTAGCACGGCGGGATCCTCATCGACGAACCGAGGCGCTAACTGCCATCTTCGTCGATCGCATGCTAGGGGTGTACGCCTTGTTCGTCATCGCGACGGTGGCCATCCTCGCCACTGATCTAAACCAACTTCAGGTCCGTGATCCTGGGGAATTGGTGACAGTGCGGTCGCTGTGCTGGATGACCGTGGGAGCCACACTAGCCGGTCTAGTCGGGATTTGCGTGATTGGACTTTCGCACCGCGTTCGCATCCCGTTCGCTGAGTCACTACATCGGGCTCCGCGGATCGGGCCGATCATCCAGCGTGTGACGACCGCCGTCAAGACTTACCGTGACAAACCGCTGCTGATGACCGGCGCGGCGTTCATGAGTATTGGGTGCCACATTATCACTGTACTCGCCATCTACGTGATTGCAGTCGGATTGCCGGATGTAGTTCCGTCTTTCGTAACGCACCTGATCGTCGTGCCCATCTCACTTGTGGCCGGCTCGTTGCCGTTGCCCGGTGGCATGGGAGCCTTTGAATTCATGCTGGATTTTCTCTACCGCGGCATCTCTCCGATGGCAGTACCGGCTCGCCAAGGTTTTCTTGTGGCCGTAGCCTATCGTGGCATCACCATCATCATCGCCCTGATCGGGGCCGCCTGTTGTCTGTTCCGCCGTGAAGAGCTGTCGCGACTCTTCAAGCAAGCAGGACGGGAGCAGTTGGAAAACAGCAACTCGGATCGTGTGCTGCCGCAGGCTATCATACCGTTGGAGCAAGCGGATGAGTCGTCACTGGATACTGCTGGAATGCAAAACAGGGCCGCATGATCGTCCGTCGATTAGGCAGCCTTGGCGAACGAGGATTCGTCCTCCTGGCCTTCGGTGACAGTTGGTCGGGACCAGGCCTGACTAAATCGTCGCTGCATGAGAAGCCTGAGAGTGGCAAAGATCGTTTTCACGACCTTCATCTTACTTACCCCGCCCTTCAGGTCGTAGCGAAGCACCATAGGCTCTTCGCAGAAGATGGCGTCCTTGACGCGTAGTTTCAGCAGGATATCGACCATACATTGAAATCCGGCTTCACTGACGAATTTCGATCCAAAGTGGCGATACGCTTCACGCAGCACATCGGGTCGGTAGGCGCGGTAACCGCACGTATAGTCTCGTACACCTGACACCGGAAATGCCAGTTGAAAAAGCATCCGCGCACCAAGGCTGAGCAGTTGCCGGTGGAAGGGAACACCCCGGATATAGGAACCGCGTTGATATCGAGAAGCGATGACCACGTCATTGCCTTCTTGAATCCGTCGGACCATGCTGTGGATCAGTCCGGGATCATGCGAATTGTCCGCATCCATGGCCACGATGACGTCCCGTTCCCTCGCGCGCTTGACGGCAATCTCCAGTCCGTCTCGAATGGTCACACCCAAGCCTCGGTTTACAGCGTGGAGGTGGTAATGTATCGGCATGTACGTTGCGTATCCCTCGGCAATCGCGCCAGTTCGGTCCTTGCTCCCATCGTCAACGATGATTACCTCGTAATCTTGCCCGCCCTCGTACATCGTCTGGTCGATTCGGCGAAGAAGGTCGCCCAGATTCTCTTCCTCGTTATACGCTGGCAAGACCACCAGTATTTTGGCGGGCAAACGCTCCCATGGTGCCGGGATTCGATTCGTGCAATGATCGGAGGGAACTACAATATCTATCATGATTTCACCCTAAACAGCGGCTACCGCCGACAAAATACTTGCTAAGAAGCTGACGAAATGAAATCATCAAATCCGGCAAAAAGTGATGTCCGGTTCGCGATCTCACGATGCGTGGATTCGAGTGCGATTTGTACGACATGTTCCTCGTTCAATTTCTTTTCTCAAGTCGAGGGGGTTGACGT
>JBGTHH010001216.1:0-2032 GCA_041746275.1 Pirellulaceae bacterium
TCGCCCGACGAGATGATCGCGGTCGACGTACTGCTGGGCCGTCGCAGCGAAGTGGAAGAACCCGACGCGGTGCTGTGTATCGTGGATGCCAGCAACCTCGAACGGAACTTGTATCTGGTAAGCCAAGTGTTGGAGCTGGGCAAACCGACGGTCATCGCGTTGAACATGGTCGACGTCGCGCGGGAGCGAGGCATCGCCATTGATATCGTTCAACTGCGACAGCGACTGCGGATACCGGTGGTCGAGATTCAGGCCAATCGCCAACTTGGCTTGTCGGAACTGAAGCGGGTCTTGGTCGATTCGGCAAACGCCAAGTCACAACCACCCACGTCACCGTTCCCTGCGGCGTTTCAAGCCGAAGTGGCCAGCCTCGAAGCCGCTTGTGTGCAGGCCTTGGGGCAGCCCTTGCCTCGCTATTTGGTCGAGCGGTTGTTACTCGATACGAGCGGTTATCTGACCCATGGCGGGATTCGCGAGATGGACGATTCCATCCAACAAGCAATCACCGAGTCGCGCGGTCGGTTGGCAGAAGCGGGTTTGCCGGTTCCCGGTGTCGAGGCCATGGCCCGTTATCAGTGGATCGCCGAGTTGCTCGATGGCGTGGTCACTCGTCCCGCGGTTCGCGCCACCACCTTCAGCGATCGTTTGGACCGTACATTGACTCACCGTATCTGGGGGACGGTGGCGTTCGTCCTGTTGATGGTCATCCTGTTTCAGGCGGTCTTTTCCGTGGCGGAGCCGGCTTCGGAATCGATCGATTGGATGAAGAGCGGTGTCGCTAACTTCGTCGCCGAACATCTCAGTGAAGGAGCGTTTCGATCGTTGCTAATCGACGGAGTGATCGAAGGTGTCGGTGGCGTGCTAGTCTTTCTGCCACAGATCTTTGTGCTCTTTCTGTTCATCGCCATCTTGGAAGACTGCGGCTACATGGCTCGTGCGGCCTACCTGATGGATCGCTTGATGTCGCGAGTTGGGTTGAGCGGCAAGTCGTTTATTCCCTTGTTATCGTCGTTCGCCTGTGCGGTTCCCGGCATCATGTCGGCCCGCGTGATCGAACACCCGCGTGACCGGTTGCTCACCATCCTAGTGGCCCCGCTGATGACCTGCAGTGCCCGCTTGCCGGTTTACACGCTGCTGATCGGGGCCTTTATTCCCAGTCAGCGTGTCTTGGGCGGGCTGTTTGGCTTGCAGGGTCTAACAATGTTCGCCATGTACGGCGTCGGGATCGTGGCGGCGGTCTTGGTAGCGCTCGTCCTGCGTAAAACGATCTTGAAAGGCGAAACGCCTCCGTTTGTCATGGAACTGCCCAGTTACAAACTGCCGGGATTATCGATTGTCGTCTATCGCATGTTCGATCGCGGTTGGGCCTTTGTGCGACGTGCCGGGACGTTGATCTTGGCCGTCACGATTCTCGTCTGGGCAGCCGCCTACTACCCGCGGGATGTGGAGGCGACCAATGCCAGCGAGCAACTTCGGAGCAGTTATCTTGGTCAGGCCGGACAATTCATCGAGCCCGTCGTGCGTCCGCTGGGTTGGGACTGGCGTATCGGCTGTGCCGCGATTGCCTCGTTTCCCGCACGTGAGGTCGTGATTGCGGCGCTTGGTGTCATCTATAATCTCGGTGAGGAGGAATCCGACGACGCGCAGAAGCTGGGCGACACCTTGAAGGGAGCGACATGGGAGGGGACGGATCGGTTGGTCTTCAATATTCCCGTCGCCCTGTCGATCATGGTCTTTTTCGCGTTATGTGCCCAATGCTTCTCCACCTTAGCCGTGATCAAACGCGAAACGAACAGTTGGCGCTGGCCGACGTTTACCTTTGTCTACATGACCAGCTTGGCGTATGTGGCGGCCCTGCTGACGTATCAGATTGGCAGTCGGATCGGCGGATGAGCGTATGACATGGACTTGGCAAGACATCGCGGCGATCATTTGTGTTGTTGCCGCCAGCGTATATGTGCTCAGTCAGCTTGTGGCTCATTATCGAAGTAAGACGTCGGGCGGTTGCGGCCAAGGCTGCTCGGGGTGCGTT
>JBGTHH010001217.1:0-6592 GCA_041746275.1 Pirellulaceae bacterium
TCGCCAGCCGGTTCCGATTCGACTCGTGACCCCACTTTGACGGATACGGCGTCGGATCGAGCTCGCGGCACGATCGTGAGTCGTGCGCACAGTCGCGATATCGATGAAGCCTTGGAAATCCAAATTGTCGATCCGCGACGACCTGGCTCACGAGGTGACGACAGCGGCACGATCAATTTGGGCATCGAGGTGGAGCATTCGATCACCTCCCGCATTCGAGGACGCAGCAGCCGCACGTCGCAGCGGCCAGAAACCACCAAGAAAAAGCAAAGCCTGCCGGTGTGGATCTGGGGCGCGATTGGGTTGGGGATTCTCGTCGTGTTGGTCACGCTCGTCATGTTACTGACGTCGGACGGCACCCAAGAAGAACCGCCACCGCCACGCCCGCACCGCAAGAGCACCGCGTGACACTTCGTAAAGTCCGACGGAATTTGGTCCGCGCACGACTTCCACAGGTGCAACTCCCGGCCACGTCGGTTCGCTCACTTCTCCGTATCGTGAGCCCAAGTGGCGGCTTCTTCGCCATCGAGTCGCAAGGTGAGGCATTTCGCACTACCGCCAGCTTTGACAAACTCGCTCAGCGGTGTCGCGATCGGCGTGAATCCATGCTGAAGCAATTGCCGATGGAACTCGGGGCAACCGGTGTTCGTCACGACCGTCCGACCCACGACCACCGCATTACAAGCGAAGGCCCGCGCCTCGTCTTCGGTCACTTCGACGAGCGTCTCGACGTGTTCGTGCAGGACTCGCTGGCCGTAGTCATCAAATGCAGCCGGGTAGTAGGCAGCTAAACCGGGCAGCAACGGACAAAAGCAGGTATCGAGGTGATAGTAGTAGGGATCGACCAGTTCCAGCGGAATGACGCGTTGGCCAATCAGCTCCGCAATCCGTTGATGGCTTTTTGCGTCACTACGTCCTCGATAGCCGAAAAACAACGTATCACCACAGAACAACGCATCGCCAGCACCTTCGAAGAAGAAGCCGGGAGGAAGCGCTTCGATGACAAAGCCCAAGTCGCTCAGGCACTGGGAGTCGTGCGACTCTTCGCCTTGTCGTTGCGGATGTCGAAAGCGGGCCTGGATGGCTCGGTTTTGATAGATCAGCGCCGCGTTCGCCGTGAATACCAAATCGGGCAAGCCTTCCACGGGACACAGAAGTTTTACTTCCGTTCCCAGGGCGACAAGGTGCTGCTGCAATTGCTTCCATTGCTCGACCGCCAAAGGATGGTCCGCTTGACGCTCGGTATTCATCCAGGGATTGATCTCGTAATGGATACCGTAGTAGTCGGGCGGACACATCAAAATGGAGGGCCGCATGATCGAGGGCCGTTGCGTCATGGTGTCATCCTTCGCAACTCGGCAACCAACGATCGCAGGAACGGTTCGACATCGGTCACCAACCCGACGGTCTGGAACGAGCCGCGATCGTTCAGCTTCACGACCGTCGAGGGATTGATATCGACGCAGACCACGCGCACCCAGGCGGGTAAGAGATTGCCGACCGCGATCGAATGCAACGTTGTGGCGATCATGAGACAGAACGAGACGTCGCGAATTCGTTCCCGCATTTGGCGTTGAGCATCGAGTACGTCGGTAATCACTTCGGGCAGCGGCCCATCATCGCGAATGCTTCCCGCCAGTAGGAACTCGACATCGTTCTTCACGCATTCATACATGATGCCCGACGTGAGCTGACCCGCCTCGACAGCCGCGTGGATGCTGCCGAGCCGACGGATCCGATTGATCGCTCGCAAATGGTGTTCGTGCCCCGCCTCGACCAGATCCCCGCTGGCCATGTGGACTCCCAGACTGGTCCCGAACATGGCCTGTTCAATGTCATGTGTGGCCAACGCGTTCCCAGCGAATAGTTTTTGCACATAGCCACGGCGAATCAGTTCGATCAGGTGAGTGGTGCTTCCGGTATGGACGATGGCTGGCCCGCCGACGATCAAGATCTTTTCCCCCGCCAATCGCGCCTCATGCATTTGCTCGGCCACTTTGGCGATCGCCACACCCTTCGGCTTTTCCGTGGAAACCGAACTGCTCATGAACTCGAACCCCCGCCGGCTCGGATCTCGATCTTGGGGATGCACGCGGACGCCGGCATGATCGACCACAATTCGCTGACCCACCGTCACCTCGGTCATAGGAAGGCAGCGAGCACTTCGCTGCGTTTCATCGACGACGATGCCGCAATCCATCTCTTGATCTTCCACGTCGATCCAGTGACCATCGATCCGCACTTCAGTTCGTTGATTCGTCGTGCTGTAAAATCCTTCGGGAAAGGCTCCGGGACAATCGGCGGTTTGCAGACGACAGTCGTGGCTGACGACTGGGATCGCGCCATGGTCCAGAATCGTCGCGAGTATCGCCTGAAGCGCCTCTTCGGTCGTGGCGGAGACGCGTACGCGGGCGGCACTGGGATCGTGGCGGTGCTGACCGATCGCAATGTCTTCGATCGTGAACGTGCCACCGGCGAGGTTGATACAGTCCAGCACCTTGGGAAGGAGCAAACTATCGATGATGTGACCACGGATTTCGACGGTTTCCGTGAAGGTGGGTAGCGTCTGGGCTTCCATTTCACCGGTCCTGCTGGTTGTTGTGTTGTGTGGCGTTCCCTGGGAAATTGTACCCGGTGCTGCGAACGGGAACTGCCCCAAGTGCCATAACCTCCAATGACCAAAGGACTTCACAGCACGGATCGGAATGACTATACTGCCCACTCATTAGTTCTAAGCTCATCTCGCAGTTGTTCGGCTTCCGCACGCTGCGTTTCCCCATACTATCCCGCACAGAGCTCACTACATGCCAAACCCGGATCCGAAACGACATTGGAAATCACTGGCCGAAAACCTGGGTGCTGCCCCCGCCGAGACGACCCCTGATTCAGAGGCGTCGTCAGCACCTGTTGAAGCTGCACCTGTTGAAGCCGCTCCCATTGAACCGACCCCTGTTCCAGAGGCTCCGGTCCAAGCGGCTCCCGTCGCACCCGCGCCTCCAGCGGCTCCCGTGGCACCGTCGCAACCGGCGGCTCCCGTCGCAGCCAAGCCCGCTTCACCTCCGCGTCGTAGTCATTGGAGCAGCCTGCTGGGGGCCTTGGGCATTGAAACCGCCGAGCCAACACCTCCGGCAGTCGTGTCGGCACCGATACCGGAATCCACACCGGAACCTCCACCGACTCCCGTAGTCGAGACGGTGGCGGAGGTCGTGCGAGACATCGTAACTTCCGCACCAGCCGAGGTGGTGGCCGCGGCCGAACCGGAGGACTACGAGGAAGCGGATCCATTAGTCATGAGCTCCGAGAATGTCATCGATGCTGTGGCTACGGCGGACATCGATGAAGAGAGCCCCGAGTTGGATATCGAACGTTCGCGCCGTCGACGCCGACGTGGTGGCAGGCGACGTCGCATGGCGGAGCAGGAGCCCAATCTCGAAACAGAAACCGAACAAGAGTCTGCTCAGCAGCCGGAGTCGTCGGCTCCCGTCGAGTCGACCGAACCTTCAGAAATCAATGTTGAAGACGAGAGCGAGGATCGACCTCGCCGCCGTCGGCGTCGACGTGGCCGCCATCGGCTGAGCGAGGACTCGGTCGCCGAGAGTGAAACCGTTGACGATGAGGTGATTGACTACGAAGCGTCAGGCGAAGTGTCAGCCGATGATTCCGAGGCTTCCGAAGACTCCGATGACTCGGGAGTCGAACGCGAGACCGGAGACAGCACCCGTCCACGGCGGCGACGACGCCGACGTGGTCGCCGTCGGCCTGCTGAAGCCAGAGTCGCCGACGACGAAACGAGCGTCGAGGGCGATGACGCCTCGGATGCTGTCGCTTCTACGGATGCAGCCGAACCGGACGAGGAGTCTGCGGAGGAAGGCTCGAAGTTACGACGCGGACGCCGTCGACGCGGACGTCGACGCCCAGGGGCAGCGGCAGCCGAACGACCGGAGGTCGAACCAGCGAGTGCCTCCGCGGAGCCCTTTGATTTGGATGTCGATGACGATCGGGAACTGGATGATGACGAAGACGACGAGCAACCGCGACGCCGCGGCCGGCGGCGACGTGGTGGAGGTGCGGATGTTTCGCGGCGACCGAGCGAGTCGGCGGCCAAGGTTCCCGACGAGTCCGCTAGTTATGCCTCGATGAAGTCATCACACGACGACGAGGATGATGACGAGGACGACGATGATGATGACCATCGTTCGGAAGTCGCACACCGCAAACTTCCCTCGTGGGCCGAAGCCATTGACGTGATTGTCCAAACCAACATGGCGAGTCGCTCGAAGTCCCGGCCTCCACGCGGCGGTAACGGTGGTGGAGGCGGTCGACGACCGGCGTAATTCAAAGTTGGCCAACCCCACAGAAGCCGCATCACGAACAAGTCGCATCGAGTGATACTCGATGCGACTTCCTCGTTGGAGTTGGATGGGTCACTTGATGGCGATCGCCTGCTGCAGCGGTCTCAAAATGTTGTCGATGACATAGCCATCCACAATGTCTTGGCAAATGGTCGCCAAACGTTGCAAGGCAACCTCGAACGTCTCGGTGGGCTCCAAGCTGCCGTAACGCCGAGCCGTGAAATACACGCTGATCTGTTCCTCGGGATATTCACCCGTGCGGACGTGATAGGCCGTGGTCCGTGTTTCGACACTCAGCCGACACTGCGTCCGGCATTCCGAGTCCAGCGCGAATTGAATGGACGGCTCGTGGCAAACCACCGTCGCTCCGGGAATTTCCCCAAAGCGTTCGAACGCCGGGGCGATGCCCAAGGCTTCCAGCAGCAAATCGTTGTGGTTGCCGCGATAGGTGAAATCGAAGCCGTACATCAGATTCAACGATTCGCAATCAATCGGGCTGATCGACAAATCGTAGGGCGCTTGCTCCAGCACTAGCCGATGCTGTTTCATGACGTCATCGACCGAGTGGGGATTGACCTGCCCCGAAGAAACTCGACGATTCTCGACGGTAACCCAGCGATAGTTGCCCTGATCCTTGTCCTCTTCCAGCACGAATTCGCCCCGTTCGCGATTGTAGAAATTCCGCATGCTGGGGTAGCGTTTCCGCATCTGCTCGAAGAAGTGCAGCACCGTTTCCCGGCTTTGCGGCAGATCCATCTCGGTATTCAACGTCATGTTGACGTAATAGTCATCGCTGAAAGCGTCGTAATTCTGCATCCGAAGCGCTCCTTAAAAGGAGGGTCGAGGGGATGTCGGCCATGAGCAACCAAGATTGGGGAACCGACGAGTTGCATGCTGCAAGGCTCAGGTTAGAATGAGCCGCGATAAGTGGTTCAATAGGCCGACAGGAAGCTCGTAACACATGATGGGTAGGCAACTTGCCATGACCTCTTCATCGTATGCAGGAACTCGCCTCATGACTAGCACCCCAACCACAAATCCAACATCCGCCACCACGTTTCCCTCAACTTTGGGTTGGTTGGCGGCCGCTTGGATTGATCAACGCTTGGCGCGACTTACGTTCGGCCACCCATCACCACAAGCCGCTTGGTTTGCGTTGAACTTGGCGATCGAGCCGTGCGAGCCTACGCCTGCTGAAGCGAGTTTGCTCGGTCGTTTACAAGCGTTCCTGGCCGGAGATCGACCGGATGACTTCCTCGATGTCGAGTTGTACCTGGATGATTTGACTCAGTTTCAGCGGGACGTGTTGCGAGCCTGCCGGCGAATTCCGCCAGGAGACACCATCAGCTACGGTGCGCTCGCCGACGTCGTGGGACGACCCGGTGCCGCCCGCGCGGTCGGACGCGTGATGGCGACCAATCGCTTTCCCTTGATCAGTCCGTGTCATCGAGTCGTTGCCGCCGATGGATCGATGCGCGGGTTCTCGGCCCCCGAAGGCAAGAAGATGAAGCAGCGGCTGTTGGCTCTCGAATCGACTTCGCGTCGCGAGCATACGCCGACCTACTGCCGCGCGACATAACTCGCCGGTTGCACCGAGGAATTGACGGCAGGTTCGACGCTCGCAGGCGAGCGACTTTCGAGGCTCGCGAGCAACTCGCTGGCCGGCTGCAGCCGGTGATCCAGTTGCTGGGCGCGCAGGAGATGCTCGCGTGCTTCCTCCGCTCGGCCTTGTCGAGCGAGGAGCACGCCGAGGTTCGAGTAAGCGGCAGCGGGACCGACGACTTGCGAGAAGAGATCGTGGCTTTCGTGGAGCCTGCCTTGCATGGCGACCGACACCCCCAGATTCACCGTCGCTCGTTCGTGTTGAGGTTGGATCGCCAGTGTCTGGCGGAACCAACCTTCGGCGTCGGCCCAGCGTTCGCGATGCAAATGAAAGACGCCAAAGTCGTTTAGCAAGTCCGCATTGTCGGGTTGCAGGGCCAACGCTTGATCGTAGGCGGCGTATGCCTGGGCGTCCTCGCCGCGTCGATCGTACAGCACGGCGAGCCGGCGGCAGAGCGTATTCCAACGCGGGTCCATTCCCCGCGCTTGTTCATACAATCGAATGGCCTCGTCGATCTGCCCCTTCTGCTCGGCCGACTCGGCCGCTTTCACCGTCAGGTTGGCATGATGCGTGACCACGCTTTGAGCATCAATGGATGCATCCGGAGGCTTCCAAGTGGGTTTCCCATTCTGTGGCA
>JBGTHH010001218.1:0-3058 GCA_041746275.1 Pirellulaceae bacterium
AGCGCTCTCGCTGTTTCTAAGTTCAGACTTCGCGCTCTACCACCAGCTCTTCACATCGACTGAGTTTGGCGTAAAACGTGATCGCGCGACTCTGGATGCTTTGTTGAAGATGCCGTTCCCGTTGAAACACTTGACCAGCGATCAGTTGAAACAGTGGGTGGCGCTACACCATCAGCTTGTCAAGACGAACCCGAGAAGAGTCGGCGAAACAAAAGCAGGTTTACTATTCGACGCTGACGACAAGCTTGACGATTTGCTCGTGCAGTTGAACGACCTTGTCTTTGATAGTCTTGGCATGACGGAGCGCGAGAGGGCACTCGTTACGGACTTCGTACACGTTCGCTTGGAATTGAACGATGGCAAGGTTGGGAGACCGGCTGTTGACAATCCGTCCACGAACGATTTGAAGAAATACGCCAATCGCCTACGCAAAGAACTCGACGACTACGTTGGCGCTGGCTCGCCGCATCGTCATTCTGTTGAGGTGATCCACGATAAGTCATCGGGAATGATCTGCATCGATTTTGCAAAGTCAACGAAAGTCATGGCAACTTCCGTAGCACTTGCCGATAGCAAGACGGCGAAAGCGTTAGATGAAGCTCGCGATGAACTTCTTGAGGAAAACGGCCAATGGCTGTACTTCAATCGCGACCTGCGGATTCACGATGGAACGAAGACATACATCTTCAAGCCGATGCAGCGGTTTCATTGGACGGAGAGTCAAGCGATGGTCGATGCCAGCGAAATCATCGCTGACACGGTTTCTTTCGCTGCTGAGGCGGAGGGAGTTGACGCTTGAAATCCAGATCCAAGAGCATCGCTCCTGAAAAATCCGCCGTTTACCACGACTGCTTCATCGCGCATGTTCATTTATTGGTGTGGGAAGGGTTTTCGAGAGTCAACCGCGCGAGCATATCAACATTACATGAGCCGGCGATCTCTGGTCTGATTTGCGAAGGAATCTCGCTCGTCCTCGACGATGCCGCGTCTCCCGAGTGGGTGGATGACTACGAAATCCACGACGATCCTCCCGTGCATGATGCGAAACGTCTCGGCAAACATCGCCGCCGAGTCGACGTCAAACTTGCATCACGACGTTCCAGGCCTCGCACACGTTTTTCGTTTGAAGCCAAATTGCTCAACGCTAACGCCGGCGCTGCCGAGTATCTCGGCAAGGAAGGTCTGGGCCAATTCATCACCGGTGCCTATTCTGCGGACCAGACTGTTGGCGGAATGCTTGCTTACGTCCAAACCGACAACTGTGATCGATGGCAAGCCAGAATTGAATCCAAGGTCGACACTGCCCCTTATCAACTCGGTCTGGGTGGACGCTGGACAAAGATTGCGATTGTCAGTCAACTAACGCACACGAGTCAAACGATTCATAAACGCCCAGGGAAGCTGCGCAACATCCGCATCATTCACACGATGCTTGACTGCACGAACTAGTCGCGAGTACCGCCGCCGAGTCGAATCCAGACGATAGTAAGCTCTTACCGAAGTGCCTTTCACAGGCTGGCTGGTGGTCGATGACACATGTCCAGAATCGCAAAGTTTGGCCCACCTTCTGACTCCAGTCGTTCGTCCACCATAAGGGTGTGTCGTGTTGCAGGCAATTGGCTGGCCAAACGGTCCGAGACACCGACACCGGTCTCATACGGTGTGGATGTACTCCTTCTCGTCGATGCCACTGCCACCACCGATTGATGGCGCCGCTGCGTGGAGCGTAACTGTTCGGCCTTGCATGGTGCGCAGGTGAGGCGATTGGATCGCGGTGGCTAATTCCGAGGCTGGCTATGACGCTCGTCGAGGTGCGATGCGAACGCTGGAAAGTGAATCGCCGAGCCGGATCGCTGAATCAAGGTCGCCCGGATCGATACACAGTACACAGGCAACCTACCGAGTCGGACTCGATGGCCAAAGGGCGCGATGCTTGATCGAGCGATCCGACTGGACCGTCAAGCAGCACCGGTGTGGCAACTGTTCCCTGGCCCGGTTTTGCTCTATTTTATCCCAGGCGTGCCACGAACGAGTCTTTTGATTGGGAGTTGTTTACTCAGCCAACATCATGCGATACACCCCGTTGGAATTGATGATCTGTGCCGCGGCCAACACGTTGGAAGATGGTGCCGTTGTGGTCGTGGGAACCGGAGCTCCGTGTGCGGCGGCCATGCTCGCCCAAAAGACCTGCGCTCCGAACTTGACCCTGATGTTCGAGGCGGGAGGCGTCGGGCCACGTTTACCACGCATGCCGATCAGCGTGGGAGATTCGCGAACGTTCTATCAGGGGCTGATGGCGACCAGCATGAGCGACATTATGGAAACGTGCCAGCGCGGTTTGGCGGATTACACGTTTTTGGGTGGCGCGCAGATCGACCCCTATGGGAATCACAACTCGACAATGATTGGCGATGACTACCAACATCCGCAGGTCCGCTTGCCCGGCAGCGGCGGAGCGAGCGACCTCGGCTCGTTTTGCTGGAGGATTCTGGTGATCACACCGCATGATCGACGGCGCTTCGTCGAGAAACTCGATTTCCTGACCACGCCCGGCTATCTCGATGGACCGGGAGCCCGCGAGGCGGCGGGCCTGCCACCGGGTTCGGGCCCCTACAAGGTGATTACGAATCTGGCGGTGCTCGGCTTTCACGACGACACAAAGCGGATGCAACTGGAGTCGCTGCACCCTGGCGTGACGGTCGCGCAGGTTCAGGCTGAGACCGGTTTTCCGCTCCCTTGCCGCGAGCCACTGGAGATGACCGACGAGCCGACCGAAGAGCAGCTTGACATCTTGCGGCGCGAGGTCGATCCGCATCGCTACATCATCGGCCGTTGAAGGATCGCTCGGCCGCCGTATGATAAGGCGAACCAGCAACCTCGAAATCAGGTACACTCGCCGTGGCGTCCGCAGAGAAATCGACCAATCCGTTTTACATGGTGCTCCTGGTCGTGGGCGTGCTGTTCGTACTCACTGCCTGTTCGTACTTCGTGATGACTGTCCAGGCGCGGGATGCCGGGCTCGGTCACACGGCAAACGTCTCCCAGCAGCGATTCCTGG
>JBGTHH010001219.1:0-5653 GCA_041746275.1 Pirellulaceae bacterium
TGTTGTACGCGGCGGATCAGAGTCCGTTGTGCCGCCAGTCGCCGACGATGACTCGGCGATTTCAGGCATTCGACCAGTTCCGCATCGGCAGCCGCGTCAAAGTCGGGAAGTGGCTCCGCACGATAGCCGCGAGGTGTCACACGCACCACATAGCCGACGTGATCTCCCTCGTACTTGAACGTCGCTCCTTTCCAACTGGTGATGTACAGTCGGCTCATCGCGTCGACATCGAGGTCCGTGACGCGCGTCGCGCCCAAGAACTCGGCTTGATCGGCTTGGAAGGTCGCTCCCTGCGGTGTCAGCTCATGGCGATAAATCCAATTCCGTCCCCAATCCGCCGTATACAGCGCATGGCCATGTCCGGCGGGAAATCCAGGCTCGTCGAGAAACAAGGCCCCGCAACCTGAACCGCCTCCATAGTCGGCCAGCGGCGCGACGATCTCTTGGCCAAAATTGGTAAAGAGCTCGGGATACCCGTGTTGCTCCCAGCCTGTGAAGTGATGCAGCCGGGTATCCCAACCGCCACCGTCGTTGGTGTTGTCTCGCGCGAAGCCATTCAGCAGCGGATCGACCGCGACTTCCAGAATGTTGCGTGTGCCACGTGCGTAGATTTCGAGTCCCGTTCCATCCGGGCGCACTCGGACGACGCCCCCACCGCGAAGCTGCAGCTTTCGCCCATCGGTACCTTCCGCTTCCATAAACCCAAAGTCGCCGATCGCGAGATAGAGCCAACCATCGATGCCCAAGGTCACGCCGTTCGAAGTATGATCCGCCGGTCGGTCCTGGAACGTGAAGGCGATGTTCTTGACCAGCGTTTGCTGCTCGTCGGCGATCCCGTCGCCATCATGGTCGATGAAGGCACTCAGGTGCGGCGGGTGCAGCAAGTACAGGCGATCGTGATCCCATACCAGACCACGAGGCGAGTCGACATCCGCGATGAACAACTTCGTCTCGTCCGCGCGTCCATCGCCGTCGATGTCTTGCAATCGATACACGGCACCGCGCCGAGGCTCGCGATCAAGCGAACCATTTTTGTCGACTGACACATAAGCCGTACCGTCCGGAGCGGTCGCGATAAACACGGGGTAGTTGACGGCGGGTGGCGTCGCAAACAAGGTCGCTTCATAGTCGGGCGGCAACTTCAGGTCCGCCAAATACGCTTGCTCGTCGTCGATGCGTGCCGCAGTCGGATCGAGCTTCAGCATCTCGTCGCCAAAGACCCGCACTTCCCACAGGCTGGCCCAGTTACCCGAATCGGAGCCCAGATACGTGACACGCAGAAAGCGCAGGGACGCGGCTTCAAACTCGTGGGCATGGTTCTTGTCGGCCGCGTTGGCCGAGCGATCGACCAGCATCCGCCAGCTTTCTCCATCCAAGGAACCTTCGACCCGGTAACGATAGATCGCGTTGGCGTTCTCCCAATCCAGTTGGCAACCGCGCACCGGCTGTGGCTGTTCCAAGTCAACTTGCCACCACTGCGGTGCCGAGCCATTAGCCGCACACCAACGAGTCGACTTGTCTCCATCGGCGGCGTGCGACGCGAAGTTGTTCTTGCCCGACTCTTCGCTGGACGCCGATGCTAAACGGTTCAAGGCCAGATTGACGGGAACCAGTTTGGCCGCGACGGGCTTCAAATAGGCATCGTCCAGCTTGCCGCAGGCCCACAGCGTGCCTCGCGTAAGTAGGTCCAGGAACACCGGATGCTCGACGGTCTCGTTGTGATGGCCCAGCGTCGTGCCGAAGACCCGCGTGTTGTGATAGTCGTTGGTCCAAACGCAGATTTCCTCATTGCCCTTCTCGCGATTCTTCGCGGCAGCCAAGGGATGGGCGGTCGGCCACAACTTCTCGATCCAATACAGCTCGCCCGCCGGGTTCGCCCAACCGGCACCGAACTCTTTCATGATCGGGTGCCGTGCGTCGCGATTGAGCACCTCATGGGCATAATGAGCCCCGTGGCGATGCGAAGTGACGCCGCAAAACTTAAACCACTCGTCAGTGCCGTCGCGGTAACAGTGCATGGCACAATGAATCACCACGCCCGGTAGTCCCTCTCGATGGGGTTTGAGAATCCGCGCGGTCCAAGCGGGGTCGGCCACCGCGGCGAAACACTCGTCATGCAACACCACATCGTAACCGTCCGCCCAGTTGTCGGCTTCATACAGTGGAATCTTGGTATCCGTCGTGCGGCCACCCTGTTCGATCACCGTCACCTCGATGTGGGCGCGCTCTTCGAGTCCCTGTTTGATCAATTGCTTCTGCGTCGTGTAATCGTGGCAGCACCCGCCGGTAACGAGCAATGCTTTCAGCGGACGTTGAGGTGGGTCCGCTCCCCGCACAACCTCTAGCACCATCAGGCTGACACCCAACGCGAGCGTCACCAAGAAGTATCGGAAGCTAAGTGGCAGTCCAAACATGCAGGTCTCCAACAAACTGGGTTATCAATTACCGCGTCGGTACTCGGCTGAGGCACCGCTGGCGAGCATCCATCCTAACGCGGCCTTCGGCCGCAACCAAACTGTAGAACGGAACTTGTTCCATTCGAAGCCATGCCTGCGGCGGCAAACGGAACAAGTTCCGTTCTACAACATGCGCGCACGGCGCGCGCATCATATGACGTAAGACTCTAACCTGTGGCGGAGGTTCCGACGAATCCCATGTGCCGTGTTAATCCCTTCCCGCAACCGGTTCGCGGGTAGTGTTTGAGAAGGACTTCCGTGCATTGCGAAACCCGACTGAGACGAGTAGAATCCTCGGTTCCGAGTTGTTTGAGTTGGGGGGTGGTACGTTCCTCGTGACATTGTCGCCGCTACCGCCAACTCACTCGCGTTCCCGAGTCGCTTGCGGCTCGCATCTCGCCTTCACAATCGCATAGTTGGAACCCATGACGAATTCCGCGACAGGTCTCACCATTTCTCCCTCGGGTGCCTTGGATCTTGTATCGCTCGGCGCACTTGTTCACCGTCTCGACCCCGGCATTATTCCCTTCCGCAAGGCATCCGAGTGTCAGATTCACGTCAGCGGCGGCGAATTCAATGTGGCCGCGAATCTATCGGATTGCTTCCGGCTGAAAACCGGGATCGCCGCTGCCATGGTCGATTATCCGATTGGCGACTTGGTAACCGAACGCGTCCGCGCGATGGGTGTGAAGCCCTTCTTCAAGCACTTCGAGCATAACGGCGTCAACGGTCCCAACATCGCCACCGTGTTCAGTGACCGAGGACACGGCGTGCGGGCTCCTGTCGTTTTCTATAACCGATCGAATGAAGCGGCGGCACAGCTCAAGCCCGGTGATCTCGATTGGAAAAGCATCTTTGAGGGAGGCGTTCGTTGGTTTCACAGCGGCGGCATTTTTTCTGCGCTCTCCGCGACAACACCGGAAGTCATCATCGAAGGCATGCAAGCCGCCAAGGCAGCCGGCGCGGTGGTCTCGTTTGACCTGAACTTCCGCGAGAAGTTGTGGTCCATCTCCGGCGGTTTGGCCACGGCTCAAGAGACGATCAGCCGCATCATGGCAAATGTTGACGTGATCGTGGGTAACGAAGAGGACTTGCAAAAAGGTTTGGGCGTGCCGGGCCCCGAGGTGGCCAGCAAATCCAAGCTCGACCCCAGCACGTTCTTCGGGATGATCGATAAAGTCATCGAGAAGTTTCCGCATGTGAAAGTCGTCGCGACCACCTTGCGCGAAGTTCATTCCACGAACCATCACAGTTGGAGCGCGGTAGCGTGGGTCAACGGCCAGACGCATGTGGCTCCGACTTGTGAACTGAACGTGGTGGATCGCGTCGGCGGAGGTGATGGTTTTGCCGCGGGATTCTTTTATGGATTGCTCGCGGGGAAATCGGCGGACGAAGCCATTCGGCTGGGTTGGGCGCACGGAGCGTTGTTGACGACGTTCCCCGGTGATACCACGATGGCATCTTTGGAGCAGGTCGTCGACTTTGCCCAAGGTGGCTCGGCGCGGATTCAACGCTAATAAATGTCAGTTGCGGTTTTGAGTTAGCCCAGCGGACGACGTGGGCAACTCAGCGAATGGCGAGCTGTTTGCGAAACGAATAGGAAACATCATGAATCACCTATGTGACTTTGGTTTGATCGGCTTGGCCGTGATGGGCGAGAACCTGGCGTTGAACGTCGAAAGTCGGGGCTATAAGGTCGCCGTGTTCAATCGGACCACGGAGAAGGTCGACGAGTTCATTAGCGGGCGCGCGGCGGGCAAACACTTTGTCGGTTGCCACAGTGTCGAAGACCTGATCAAGCAACTCGCCCGTCCACGGAAGGTGATGATGCTGGTCAAGGCCGGGCTCGCGGTCGATAGCTTGATTGAACAGATCCTGCCGCTGCTCGAGCCAGGTGACATTGTAATCGATGGCGGCAACACCCATTTCGCCGACACCGAACGGCGGACTCGCGATGTCGAAAGCCGTGGGTTCCTCTACGTCGGTACCGGCGTTTCTGGAGGTGAGGAAGGGGCATTGAAGGGTCCCAGCCTGATGCCGGGAGGCAGTGCGGCCGCCTGGGAACACATTCAGCCTATTTTCCAGGCAATCGCCGCGAAGGTCGGACCGAATCACGATATTCCCTGCTGTGAATGGGTAGGCCGAGGCGGATCGGGGCACTACGTCAAGATGGTGCATAATGGCATCGAGTACGGCGACATGCAGTTAATCTGCGAAGCGTACTTGATGTTGCAGGAATCGCTGGGTCTGGAGAACGAACAACTCTACAGCGTCTTTGATGATTGGAATCGGGGCGAGTTGGAGAGTTACCTGATCGAGATCTCGCGCGATATCTTTAGTGTCAAGGACGAGTATGGCGACGGCTATGCGGTTGACAAGATTTTGGATGTCGCGGGTGCCAAGGGGACGGGGAAGTGGATGAGTCAGCTCGCCTTGGATCTGGGCGTTCCCAGTACGCTCGTCACCGCCGCCGTGTTCGCCCGCGGACTGTCGGCTCAGAAGGAGGCTCGCGTGCGGGCAAGCAAGGTCTTGCGCGGGCCCATGGATCGTGTGCCCGGTGATGCCGAGACATTGAGTTGGGATCCCGAGATGAGCGACACATTGAGAATGATCGCCGATCCGGCCAAGCAAGGTGAGTTCATCGAAGCCGTGCGGCAGGCTCTGTATGCTTCGAAGATCTGCAGCTACGCTCAAGGCTTCGTGCAATTGCAGGCCGCGGCGAAAGAGCACGACTGGGAATTGAACTACGGCCAATGTGCCTTGTTATGGCGTGGCGGTTGTATCATTCGCGCTCAGTTCCTGGACCGCATTAAAGATGCTTTTGATGCGAATCCAAATCTCGAAAATCTACTTCTCGCGCCGTATTTCACGGAAGCGATCCACCGCGCGCAGTTCTCCTGGCGACGTGTGGTCACGCTAGCCACACAGATGGGCTTGCCGGTACCCGCCTTTAGCACCGCTCTGGGCTATTACGACAGTTATCGCCGCGCGAACTTGCCGGCGAATCTGCTGCAAGCTCAACGCGATTACTTCGGTGCGCACACGTATCAACGCACGGATCGCGAAGGAACGTTCCATACCGAATGGCTGACGCTTCGCCGACCACCGCGGAACTAGTGCTATGTCAACACTAAATCTTCGGGTTGGAGTTCCGGCTTTAGCCGGTAATTGGCAGCCTGAAGGCTGTACTCCAACTC
>JBGTHH010001220.1:0-5805 GCA_041746275.1 Pirellulaceae bacterium
GATCTTACTCAGCGGTACCTGGGAGTCGACCTATGGTGACAGCCTGAAGCAAAACGCCGTCTCGCTTCGAACTTACGACCGAAATACCAAACCCATCACGCGAATGGCCGCATAAACCAGCGCCGTGGCGAGACTACACCCATCGAGAAGCTTGAAGATTCCGGGGTGATCGAGAAGGGATTCTGTAACGAAAGAACAGAGCGCTTATTCGCAGCATCCGAAAAGGACAGAACAAAGCAGTGAACGGGAGCCGCCGATAACGTGGGTGTTGAAATCATAGTTTTTGGCGGCGGCCCGGTGACAGCGGACGATCGGCGTTGAGGTTGCGATGCAGTCGAAGCGAAGACTCGTAATTGTCGCCAGCGCGGCCTTGTGCTTGTATGTGGGATCGTTCCTTTCGTTTCGGGCGTTTCCACACGAATTCAGCTTAGCTCACCGCGTGCCGTGAACACATTCTTCGCTCGAAGCATCGTCCTCTATTGCAATTCCTGGTCATGCCATCATTTACGGACACTTGGTGCATCGACGTCGTTCGGACCGGCGAGGACCTGGGCGCTTACCGCACAGTTTGGCGGATGACGCAGGACATCAACGCCTTTACGACACCAATTGAACGGCTCAAGCACCCACGACCATTTGTTTCAACCATCGCGTCGACCCCGCTAGATATCCGCGATAACGCCTTGGACGGGGATCACGCTACGATGGCACGACCACTTGCCTGATGAGTGGCCGAGTGAGTTGCGAACCTTGGTGTGGCAGCTTATAGAGATGGAAACCAGTTGCGCGGCGAGGACATCCGAACTACCCGATGCAACCGAGCAGCGAAGTCGGGCGTTTTGAAGTGGATAATCAACCGTCGCCGCTGCCTGATCGGTGTCGTTATCCGGCTCATGATGATCATGGACACAGTGAATCGCGATCGTTACCGCGTCTTAAGTCCGTTCTCCTTCGGCTGCGCACTTGTGGTTGTCGGTTCATTGATCCTTGTCAATCTGCACCCTCGCGTCCGATGGGGACACATCAACTACTACTTGATCGACGGCGAGTTCGCGCATGGGTGGCCTGCTCATCGGTGCCACGACCACGGCAATCGAATCATTCCTGCGAGGACGTAAGGTACCAACGCGTTTCAGTCTGGCGATGATGCTCACCATTATCGCTGGTGCGTGCGTTCTGCTGGCGATCCAACGTCTGGTCCCGTTGGCCACTTTCGCCCTTCATCTGGTTCCTAACTGCGTCGTCATGCTCTGTTTGGCATGTGTGTGTTTCTTTGTCGCATCCCGTGTTAGACGCATTGTGACCGCGCGCGCAGAGCAAGGCTGATTTCCCGCTCGAGGACCTGCGTCATGACGGCGAAGCTCAACCGCCAGCTAATCGGGTAGCCTGGAGTGTGAAGCTCCCAGCCCCCGTACCACCACGGCATGAGGGTTAGCACCGGGCGATTCAGGCGGTGACTAACGGAGAAGACAACGTTTGGAAGCTTTGCCTTCCGGGTAGTGAATGTTGACCAAGAGTTCCTTAAGCGAGAAGATGCCTTGCTCGGCAGGCCGAGAGTTCTCGCCTCGCCGAGTTGTCACGTGGTCACTACGAGTTGTTGCTCAACTTTGCCTCGCGGAAGGTCTACGGCTACAATGCTCCCTTAGGAGGACGCAATGAAACTCGAAACGATGATTGACGCGCTTTCGCGTGACGAACAAATAATCGCGATGGAGCTTCTGTGGAAACGCTTGACGCATGAAACATCTGCGGCTTTGCCACCCGACTGGCATCGGGATGTGGTGGTTGAACGCGTGGCAGCAGTTGAAAGCGGTGTCGATCCGCTTTCCGACTGGGGCGACGCCAAGAAGCGGTTGGCGGATCGCCTACGATGAAAATCAAGCTCTCCTGCGGAGCGGAACGCGATATTGAGAGGGGATGTGATTTCTATCGCAAGATCGACCTCGACTTAGCCGTCTACTTCAACGATTGCATCGCGGCTGACATAGATTCCCTGCAGCTTTACGCTGGTATTCACGCTTCCGTAGATGGTTGGCATTACACTTTCGCAAACCGCTTTCCATTTGTGATCTGGTACGGTCTGCGTGATGATTTGGTGATCGTCTATGCTGTACTCGACGGTCGTCGTGAACCAACTACGAACGATGCGACGTTGCGAGAGCGCCGCATGGACCCAGACGGCGAATAACCACCGATCGGGATAAGGGCCGCATTGCTGCGGCCCCTCCCACACCACCGGACATGCTGGGCCGCACTTAGGCGGTTCGCTTCTTCTTAGTAAGCTTCTTCCAGATCGTGATCCGACTCGCCCGTCCTTGACCTATGAGTTGGTCCATCGACGGTGCTTCATGCACCGCTTGACTCGATGACATCACCCAGAGCCCTTTGCTGCTGATGCCGTGAGTGATCGCTTCGTGCTCGACGGCGCGGGCGGATTTGGCTCGGGCCTGTGCTGACTGGCTGACCGATTGCGACCGAAAACTGTTTGGTGTTGGCTGCTTGTTGTGGTAACTTGGGTGGCGTCTATGGTGGTGGCGGGGTCATGTCGCCGCTCGCCAACGAACAACGGATTCGACCAGACCGGATTCGGCTTGGTTTGTGAACTCATCATCGATTCCCGGTCGGTCAATCCGGGGCGTTATGCGAATGGAGTCATTGGCGTGCAAATCTCACTAGCTGCAATTCCCAACGCAGTTGAAACTCGGGAACGACTGCCGCACCCGAATTGGCCCATTGTCTTTGACTGGGTCGAGAATAACGTCGCTATCGATGACATTAACAACGCTTGGGTAAAGTTGGCGAGTGATTGGCTAGATGCTTTGCTTGCATCACTGCCTGAAGGTTACGGGCGCACTGAATCACCAGAGTTTATTCTTCTCTCAAATGGCGACGCACGTTCGGCGCGGCGCATCCTTGACCGGTGCGAGTCCGCACGACGGATCATTCTCGATACATTGTCAGGCGTCGCATGCGACGACGGCTACGGCAAACACGTCGTGCTGGCATTTGGTGATCCAGACACTTACTACGATTACATTGCCGACTTCTACCCCGATGAGGGCGAGTTTGCATTATCTGGAGGGATCTTTCTCGACTGCGGGTATGGCCACTTTGCAATGTGCTTGGCATGCTCCGGGGACCATGATCGAACGATCGCCCACGAGTTGAACCATGCCCTGTTGCGTCACCTTCCATTGCCGCTGTGGCTTAATGAGGGCGTAACCCAGGTCATTGAAGATATGGTAGTGGGCAATTCTGAATTTGTCGTTGACCATGACACACGACGCAGGCATCGCTCCTATTGGAATCGTGACACGATTGACTTATTCTGGTCCGGAGCATCGTTCTATTCCCCCGACGTTGGTCAAGAATTGAGCTATCACCTTGCGCAGATTCTATTTCGCAACCTGATGTCCGACTATCCGAAGAAGATTAATGACTTCCTGAATTCCGCCAGCTTCGCCGATGCAGGAAATGCCGCCCTTGTGAAATTGTGCGGTGTTTCAATCGGCGATTGTGTAAAGCAATTCCTAGGTGAGGGTGATTGGAGCCCACGCTCTGACTACGCGGGATTCGTCGTAAAACAATGCCGTGTACCGTAGCGGCGAAGTCGCGCGGTTCCACAATGGACAATCAATCGTCGCCGCCCGTTACGGCTACCTTTCGTTGGACGACTCCCGACCGATCGTGCTGGAGGGTTTGTGGACGCTGCTCGTGTGGCGTTCGGTTGCTGAGGCTCGACGGCGCGGGCGGATTTTGCTCGGGCCTGCGCTGACGGGTTGACCGCTTGCGACCGAAACTGTTTGGTGTTGGCTTCTTGTTGTGGTATCCTGGGTGGCGTCGATGGTGGTGGCGGGGTCGTGTCACCGCTCGCCAACGAACACGGGGATCAACGGGAGGGCTCGTCGCCATCGGTCCTGAAGTCAAGCGTCTCTCCCCGCCTCGCGTTATCCCAAGTGTCCGCCGATTGATACTCATGCAGTCCGATCAACACATGGCAGGCGTCGACAACTTGTACCATCGATCGATCGCATTGGCATTCGATGACTCGCCAACACCTTTGCTGGGACCCAAATGCCAAACTTGGAAACACACCCCGAACCGTTGACATTTCGTGGATCAATGCAAGCTGGTTTCTTCACTGCGCAGTTGTTTGTGAAACTAACCGTCACGCCGACTGCGCTGACATTGAGTGCCATGGGACGTTCCTTCCACCTCGACCGCGAGCACTTCGAGAGTATCGAGGAAACGTCGATCCTCGGGATTTTTAAGCGTGGCATCCGTTTCCGGCACTCTCAGCCAAACCTGCCCGATACGATCATTTTTTACCCGTCACTTAACAGAGAGGTTGTTCGTCAGAAGATTCATGAACTCGGCTGGTCGTGAAGGCGTTAGAGTCTTAGTACCTTCGCGCGCATTCTTCGATGACACGAACGTACAACGCCCAAACCAACCACCCGAGTACACGCGGTTAGATTGTTATTCGTTATTCATCATCAACGAGGGATTCGCATGCCAATGATGACCTGTCGCTCCTGTGGCAAACGGCACGCCATGGAGTTGCCGCCACTTTCGCCCCGCTCGCTTCTTTTCGCCCTGCTGAAGCTTGACATCATCGACGACTGCGAACTAAAACGGCTGGACAAGGAATGGATGCGTTATCGGAAGGCGGAGAACTTGAATGCGCTAGGGCACCTCAATTCAGGCGACGCAGTGAACAAGAACCGAGCCTCAACCTGTAACTGATCCTGTTGGAAGCCGTCGTAACCATCCGATCCACAGGAGACTTCGGCGTCGTCGGTCCTAGAAACAGAATCAACTGCTCGGCACCTCTGATCCGCCTCGTTCGTCGGAAGCGACCCGTAACTCAATGTCGGAACTGCCAATGACGCCGAACCGAGTAGTAGCTGGCACTCTTTCGCTCCTTCTCTTGGTATTACTTGGTTGGTCGATCTTCTCAGGTAGCGGCGATTTGAGGACGCGGATTATTCTCGCGGTGGGTGTTGCTCTCGGAGCGCTCTACACGGCGTTTGGCCGTCTTCCTGACTGGATCGTTGATTACAGCGGTGGTTCTATTACCGATGACGACGCCCCATCCAACATTTCACCGCGAGTTTACGTGCCCATCGTGTTTGGTACTGTGCTCATTGCCGTCATCGCCTCTTGTGTTGTGCTGTTTGTATTGTGATTTACCGCAAGATCGACTTGTCCGTCTTCGCCGATCATGGACTGCATGTCCGATCCGGATGAAACGCCAGGGGACGCCGTCCGTGTATAGCGACCGACTCAAAACCGCGATCCGGCGACAAACGAGACGATCCCACAGATGTTTGGCGATGCGGACATCGTTTGCTATGCTGCGAGTTGTTCGCGATGGTGGGGCGGGCTCGCCGACTCCCAACGAATGCTCTGGTCTCATTCAACACGGAGGTGAATCGTGTATTGGTATCAACGTCAGATTACGAAGTTTGTCTTGCTCGCGTCGTCACTCGCCTTGGCCATGTCGGTGGCGGCCTGTGGCGATGAACCGATTGAGATCTCTCAGCTCGTACAAGGGAAATGGGTACGGCATCTAGCCACCGCCAATGGTCCGGTCAAGATCGTCAAGGAACACACAGGACACAAGACGATCGTGACTGCCTACGACGATAAAGGGAACGTCATCTACTCACACGAATCCGAGTTCAAGGTTGAACAAACAGGAAGGGTTCGCATCTTCACGTTCTTCAACCGCAAGATAACGGCTGGCCCCGGTGCGGGACAGAAGTTCAAGGAGCCCGTATCGTTTGTTTATCGCGTCGCCGA
>JBGTHH010001221.1:0-2886 GCA_041746275.1 Pirellulaceae bacterium
TGGCCAAGTTCTTCCGCCAGTGACCTTGCGAGGCCCCGATATTTGTTTAGAATTTGCAGTTTGGTTACCAGGTAAGATCACGGACACGAGCTGGTCAGAAGAGAAATTTCATGGCATTCCCGCAGAAAACCCGACGTAAGAAGAAAGTCACGACACGTGCCAAGAAGAAGGATCCATTGTTCGTCGATGGCTCCCGCCCCCGGCCGATGTACGTCGACTACAAGGATGTCGAACTGCTGAAGAAGCTGGTGAATCGACACGGAAAAATTGTTGGCCGTCGCAAGACGGGCTGTACCGCCGTCAGTCAGCACGCGGTATCGTTGGCGATTAAGCGTGCTCGTTTCATGGGGCTGTTGTCCTACGTCGGCGATTGACGCACACGGTCCACGCGATTACCCAAGCCTGCCCTCCGCAGGCTTTGTTTTTGCGCACGCGGGATGTCCGGCCATGACTGACGAGTTTCGATATGAACGTCGCGTCGAGTTCTGCGAGACCGATGCGGCCGGTTTGGCCCACTTTTCCGCCTACTTTCAGTACATGGAACAAGCCGAGCACGCCTTGCTCCGGCACCTGGGCACCAGCGTGATCGCCAACGACGAAGCCGGGACGATCAGTTGGCCCCGAGTGAGTGCGACTTGTGACTACGCCGGTCCCGTGAAGTTTGAGGACGTCCTCGAGATTGGTGTCCGCATCGCCCGACTGGGGACCACCAGCATCACTTACCGGTTCGATCTCCGCCTGCGGGAACAGACGATCGCCACAGGCCAGCTCACGGCGGTCTGTTGTCGAATCGCACCCGACCAATCCGTCCAGTCGATACCTATACCCAGTTGGCTGATTGAGCGATTGCGACCCTTCGTGCTCTCTTCGGAAACGGAAACTTCGTAAACTCAGGAAGCTTAGCCCGCCGAGTTCCGTGCTGATTCGGTACCTCCGGAAAGTCCGCATGCCCGCCTACCTCGAAGAACTCACGCTCCGCCTCGGCACCGGTATCGGCGAACTGCCGCCGGAAGTCCGCGCGCGGCACGCGAGTTACGTGAAGGCGGCCCAGCAGCCCGATGGCGGCTTTGCCGGACGCGAAGGCGGAAGCGATCTCTATTACACCGGATTCGCTTTGCGGTCGCTGTCGATTCTCGGTGAACTCGAAGGCCCGCCCGCCGAACGTGCTGCCGACTTCTTGCGAGGCAAGCTCTCGGGACAGGAAACGATCATCGACTTCCTGTCGTTGATCTACGGAGCGATGCTGCTGGATGCCGCCGCCGCGATCGATGTTTTCTCGACGGCCTCGTCGAACTGGCGCGACCTTGTGGCGGATGCCCCTCGAACGACTGCGGCGCGACGACGGCGGTTATGCGAAGGCCGAACAGGGAGCCGCCAGCAGCACCTATCACACCTTCCTGGTCCTACTCTGTCGGCAATTGATTGAACGCCCGCTACCGCATCCGGAGCGGGTGGTCGAGTTTATTCTGACGCAGCAAGCCGACGAGGGCGGCTTTCGCGAGATCCGGGCCAGTAAACGCGCGGGAACCAATCCCACGGCGGCGGCCATCGCGACGCTTCGCATTCTGGAGGCACTCGACGACGAGATCCGCGAGAGCACGCTCGATTTCTTGGTCAACATGCAAACCGACGAAGGTGGTTTGCGAGCCAACACCCGGATCCCGATCGCCGATTTGTTAAGTACCTTCACGGGCTGCCTCACGCTGATCGACCTGGAGGGGCTGGACGAAATTGACATTCCCGCCGCTCGGCGATTTGCGGAAGGGCTGCAAATCGAAACGGGTGGATTTCATGGCGCGGCCTGGGATCTGGCCCATGATGTTGAGTATTCGTTCTATGGGTTAGGATGTTTGGCGTTACTTCGTTAACCGACGCTTGAAAAACGGGGCCTAACCCTTGGACTCGGTCAACGCAGGTACAACGGTGAAATGTTTCACGCGGCAAGACGATTGTAGGAGAGTGTGTTCGCTTGGCTGATTTGATTGTTGAGCACGTTGCCAAGGAGTATCCGACGCGAGGCGAACCGCTTGTCGTGTTGCGCGACGTGTCGTTCGAGCTTTCGGTCGGAGAGAACGTGGCGATTCTCGGGCCGAGTGGTTGCGGCAAGAGTACGCTGTTGCACCTGATCGGGACCCTAGATGAGCCGACGGCTGGCACCGTGACGTTGCAGGGTGACAACCCATTCGCGTTTGCCGAACCGGAGTTGGCCCACTTCCGCAACCGCAACATCGGCTTCATCTTTCAGGATCATCACCTGCTGCCGCAGCTCTCCGTTCTGGAGAATGTTCTCATCCCGATGTTGGCTGATGGTCGCCCCGATAGCGCGGCCAGCCAACGGGCTCGCGAATTGATCCAACGCGTGGGTTTGGCCGAACGCATTCATCACCGCCCCGCGGAACTTTCGGGCGGCGAGAAGCAACGCGTGGCCGCCGCCCGGGCGATGATACGCCAGCCGATCTTGTTGCTGGCCGACGAGCCCACGGGCAGCTTGGATCGCACCAACGCCTCGGCGCTCAGCGAACTACTGCTAGAGCTACAAGCTCAAGAGCAAACGATGTTGATTGTCGTGACCCATAGCCTGGAGTTGGCCGGTCGCTTGTCGAGACGGTTCGAGTTGGACGATGGCCGGCTCCGCGAAACCACGTGAGGCCCATCATCTCGATTATGGAAGCAGCATGTCGCATTGGCACTTGATCCTACGCAGCCTGATCTACCACTGGCGCATTAATTTCGCCGTGGCCTTGGGTGTTGCCGCGGCGACTGCCGTGCTGACCGGTGCGTTGCTTGTCGGGGACTCGGTGCGTGGCAGCCTGCGGCAATTGACGTTGGACCGCTTGGGCAAGATTGACGAAGTACTGGTCTCGGATCGGTTTTTTGATGCGGGAC
>JBGTHH010001222.1:0-4221 GCA_041746275.1 Pirellulaceae bacterium
TGCCTGCCGCTGAGCTGCTGCATCAGTTCGCGGTAGAACTCGATGGCAACTATCAGGATCAGTTTCAATCGCTCACGACGCGCTGGCACTTCCTTACCCACCGCCTCGACAAAGGATGTCACCTGCGCCGCCAATCCGTTGGCTTGTGCCGGCAGGTTGGCCAAGCGTTCCACGAGCGACTCGCGAAACTCCCGTACCTCGGGCTCGCTAAACTGCAAGGCACGTTCGAGGCTCCCTCCACTCAGTTCCGCCAAAGCTTGTGCGGACGCCGGGTCCGTGACGTGCCCCAACGACTGTAACAATTGCGCCACGACGTCTCGGGCAAGGGGCCGAAAGCGAACCGTTTGACAGCGGGAGCGAATGGTCGGAAGCTGCTTCTGCTCGCTGGACCCGATCAAGATGATGACCGATTGGGGAGGAGGCTCCTCGAGGGTCTTCAATAAACAGTTCGCTCCCTCCTGATTGAGATAGTCGGCGTCGTCGATGATCGCCATCTTGCGGCCGCCGCGATAGGGCTTCAAGGCGATGTTGTAGCACAGCCCCTCCCGCATGCGATGCTCTTTATCCCCGATCAGCAACTCCAGTGGAATAAAACTCTTGTCCTTGGGTTTGCCGACCACTTCCAGATCGGGATGGGCGAGAGCCTCGACCTGTTGACAGTCCGGGCAGGTTCCACAGGGTTGGAAGTCGGCTGCGGGTACCTGCTGGCAGAGCAAAGTTTGCGCGAGCTTTACGGCGAACATCCGCTTGCCAACGCCGGGCAATCCAACGAACAGGAATGTACTGGGGAGCCGGCCCCTCGACACAGCACGCTGAAAGCGTTGCACAATTTCCTCGTGACCGTGAATGCCTTGCCAAGTCATACCAGCGTTCTCATGGTTCCAAGTGGTCCAAAACCTGTGCGGCCACGCGACGGATCTCCGCCTGAATCGTCGCCACATCACGCGTCGCATCGATCACGGCGATATTCCCAGGTGCTCGCTCCGCCTCGCGGAGAAAGCCCTCGCGCACACGCGTGACGAAGTTCGCTCCCCGCGACTCGATGCGATCCAACGCGCGATCCAGCCGCGAGCCGGCTTGATCGACTGACATATCGAGCAAGAACGTCATTGTGGGGAGCAAGCCGCCTGTGGCCGTAGCTCCCACCGACCAAACCGACGCGACATCCATCTCGCAGCCATAGCCTTGATACGCCACGTTCGACAACAGAAAGCGATCGGATACGATGGTCGTCCCCGCGGCAAGGGCGGGTTGTATGACTTCGGCCACGAGCTGGGCTCGGGAAGCCATATAAAGTAACATCTCGGCGGTGGGCGATAGCGACAATTCCGTCTTATGGAGAATGATCTCGCGCAGGGTCTCACCCAGCTTGGTGCCGCCTGGATCGCGGCACTGGATGACGTCGAGCCCGCGCTGGCGGAGCCAGGCGCAAAACAGTTCCATCTGGGTCGATTTGCCTACCCCATCAATTCCATCGAAGCTAAAGAATGCGCCTGCCATGATCGCCGTATTCTAAGGGCGAGTGACGCACAGGCGTAGGAGGGGAAACACGGACAGCACGGGCGGAGAGCGGTCGCCTTGGCTACCTTCTCCGCTGGTTCCGTGCTATCCGTGTCCAATCGCTCCCAGTCGAGGTCCGTTGCGACAAGGCACAACGGGATAGCTTCAGCAATAGTTTGAGAATATCGTCCGCACCCTATGTGTCGGACATCGGAGTGGAATGACGGCAGCTTTTACTTCCGCAACGGTTCGTGGAACGTGGCTTGTCGAAGTTGGTTCCCCGGCAGTTGTTTGCCGGGCGTGCTCGCTGGAGTCACAGCGGGTTGGGCCAATCCTAACGACCCCCAATCGTAGCCCGATGCTCCTTGGCTCGCCCAGCGTGTGTTTCCCTCGCCCCCCGTCCCGGCTCGCAAAGGAGCATTCAGCATCGGCCCCTCGGGCCGCGTCGTGATCGGGCCGGGCTCACGAGGAGCCTCGTCACCCGCCTCAGGACGCTCGGCCGGAGTTGGCTGAGGCGTCGGCACTAACTCCCTGCCGGGCGTGGTCCCGAGCGTTCTCGTCGACTCGACAGGCATGTCGCCGACGTGCTGTTGTACGGGGCCTTGGCTGATGACATTCGGACGCGTGTAGCCGTAGTTCAGATAGTAGCTGGCATCTCGCTCCCGAGCACGTCCCAAAGCATCCCAATAAGCCTTGTCGGCCCACGGTCCCTCCGCCAATTGGATGTTGTTGTATTCCAAAAGCGAACCCTTGCGGAAATGTACCTCGGCGATCGCCTTGTTGTATTCGGTCAGGGCTCGGTAGTAGTCGATCTGAGCTGAAGCCCGGCGTCGTTGAGCATCGAGCACCAAGTCGAGAGTCGTCTTGCCGCCGCGATACAACGCATCCACCGAATCGACTTCCGCTTGAGAAGCCTTCCAGCGATTAAAGTGGGTCTGAGCCGACTGATGGTTGAAATCCAAGTTACGCACCGCGGTGGTCAACAGATGGGACGTGTTCAGCTCCATGTCCTCCAACCGCGACTTCTCCCGCACCAGGTTCAATTGAGCATTGCGCACTCCCGCCAACTCGCGGCGGTAACCGACTGGCATCTGGAAGTTGAACAACAGCGACGCTTCCTGGAAGTTCCCTTCCGTGAGGACGTCAAAGGCCGTCGAACCGTCCTGCTCAAAATTCAAACCGTTGCGGTCGGCATTGATCAGATTGTCACCGGCACCATACCAGCGATACGCGGCACCGACATCCAGTTGCGGCAGCAGTTGATTCTTGGCGGCGGCCATCTCCAACTCACGCCGTTCGATGATCCACTTCTGCTGGCGGAGTTCAGCACTTCGTAACATGGCTTCGGCATGAATCAAACGCCAATCGAAGGCAATGCGTGCCGCCGTTGGCTCGTCCTTCGGTCGAATCAAACGGCCATCGGTGGCCGCGATACCCATCAAGTAACGCAACCGATTCTCGACGTTGTATAGGTCGCGCAGAGCGGTTTCGAGCGACGAACGGAAGAAGAAGTACTGTTCCCGCGACTGGGCTTCCGCCTGGGCGTTCTCGATGCCACCCTTCAGCTTCTCATAAACGTTGTTCCAGGTGACCTGAGCGCTATCGCGACCAATCTTCGCGGTCTCCAAGTTGCGATAGGCGGCATGGAGATCCCAGTAGGTGTTCTCGATGTCGAGCACCAGATTCCGCACGGACGACTCGAACGTGGCCAAGCTGACATCCGTGTTGATGCGAGCCAACACCACGGGAATGCGATTGATCATGGTGCCGTTGCCGCGGAGCAGCGGCTGCACCACTTCAATCTTGAAGGTCTGTTCCCAAAAGCTGTTGTGGGTCTGTGGGAAGAAGGGATTACCCTGAATCCGATCGGTGCGGCTGGCGGCACGGACTCGCATGCCGGTCGCGGTCCGCTTCGTGATAGAGGCTTCCAGACCGCCCTGATTCGTGGTGTTAAACGGATTCACGCCAACGCTGTTGTTGATGCGGTCGGTTTGATTGAATATGCCTCCGACCCCCAGATCGCTGCCGCCTTGATCGCCGGCGATAGCGACCTGTGCATCGAATGCCGACAGAGCCGCCTCCACACCATTGTTCGGATCGGACTCGATCAGCGCCGTGTCATAGATCGTGGTGGCCGAACCCGTGCGACCCACCAAGCCATCCGCGAACCCAAAGGGGGTGACGCCGCCCAAGTTGCGGACGACCTTGCTGTTGGCCAGGGAGATCGAAGTGACCTCCTCCAACGACAGATCCCACATCTCGCGGAATTCCGGGTTGCTGATCGTCAGCGGCGCTTCGGCGAACTCGACATCTTCCAGTTGCGGCTGAAAGTTGTCGGGATTCTCCATCTCCGTCGCGCGGTCGAGATAATGCGATAGGTCCCCGTCTTCATGAAAGTAGAAGGGCTGGGTTGGGTGACAGCCCGTGAAGACGCTCAGGACAATCAGCAGCAGAGCAAGTTGGCTTCGCAGTTGCCGGGTCATCGGGTCCCGCTTCCTTTCGATGCGTCGCTGGGACGCGTACGGTCAAGGCTAAAACGTCCGGCCAGCGGCCCTTCCGTAAGGACCGCTGAACGTGACGACTTCTAGTTCCCCCCCTGACCGAATGCACCGCTGTGAAGCCGGACCCAAGGCCCGGCTCCCATCACGGAACAATCGACAGATGAGATATCGGACCCGCGATCGTTAAACTTGCGATAATCCGAAAACTTTTTGCAATCGG
>JBGTHH010001223.1:0-4924 GCA_041746275.1 Pirellulaceae bacterium
CCACGCCACAACAGCAGGCACCCATCAAGGCACCCAGCGGGCTCGACACAGCGGGCTGCCGAGTAGGATCTGTCCCCGACGTGGGAACGTTCACCGACTGGTTCCAAGGCGGAAATAGGGTCGGGCTATCGACGTGCGGGACAGCGGTGCCACGATCTTGGCCGATGGGCTGATTCGCCGTCTGCGACAAGGCATCGAGCGCCGCGCTGGCCACATCGTCGGGTAGCGCGGCCAGCAGCTCGAAGTCGGATTCGCCCGCATCGCTGGTATCGGCGGAACTCTCGCCCAGTACCACGTCGGCCAGTGCTTGCCGTAAGGTACTCAGGTCGTCGGCGCGACGATACGTTTGCACCTGCGTGGCCAAACTGTGATCCTGAGCCATATCGACACCGATCACATCGACGCTTAAGCCGCGCGCGACGATATCCGGCAAGTAGCGTTCGACCAGATCGCGATCCCCCGCTTCGCCATCGGTCACGATCAACAGCCTGTACGAGCCGTAATGTTGTTGGGCGCGGGCCGCGAGCAATGCATCGGCGGCGGTCTTCATGGCCTGCCCCAAGGGCGTGCCCCCACTGGCTCGGATTCCCTGAATTGCCGCGTTAATCTGGCGTTTGTCGGACTGGGCGAGGGGAAATATCCAACCGCGATCACCTCCGTTCAACACCAACAAGCCGACGTGAGCATCCTCGGGAAGTTGATCGAGCACGGTGTTGAGAGCGGTTTTGGCGGCATCGATCTTACGAACTCCACGTTGGTTACGCAGCGGATCCTTCATCGACCCCGAATCGTCGAGCACGATGACGACATTCTGCCCCGCCGAAGCGGACAACGCCGCAGACAACAGAGCCGTCCAAAGGCAGGCTTTTGTGAGCATTCGACGCTTCCTCTCCGAGCTAAACGCGAACTCTTCGTACAGTCTGTCGAAAAAGGGGTCTGACCCTCTCCCGAAATTTGCTGCCTTCGTAACTCCGTATGCCGTCCAAAGGGTCAGACCCCTTTTTCAACAGACTGCTAAAAGTCGAAATCGGAGGTATTGAGTGCCTCGGGATTCACTTTGACAATGCGAAACTCGACGCGCATGTTCTGTTTGGCTTCGCTAATTGAACTCGGTTTGGAAATCACCGGTTCGGCGATGCCCGCGCCGACGGGAGCCAATTGGGCGAGGTTCACGTTGATTTGTTGATCGCGGGCATAGCCAACGATGGCTTGCTTCACCTGCTCGGCGCGCTGCAGCGACAAGTTCAAGGCGGCTTGCAGGGTTTGCAGCGGACTGTCAGGGGTTCCCTCGAAACGACCCGCTTGAATCAACTCCACCAGAGTTGGCGTATTATCGAGATCGAGCTTTTCGCTGCCGCGTGTCGTCTGAAGGAAATACGAATAGTTGCCCGACTGGCCAGTGCGAGTGATCAGGCCCTTTTGCATCCCGGCCTTGACCAGATTCACCAGCGTCTTGGTCGGGTCCGAGTGGCCCCGGATGACCACCGCCGCGCCGCCGAACGTGCTGGCCGCCTGTAAGGCTCGATTGAATTCCGCTCCATACCGATCGATGGGGAAGTCCGTCTGATTGGGCTCGAAGGCGATCGTGAAGCTGACAATCGTGTTGCTGCTGAGATCGTCGCCCGGGAACATATCGACGCTTTCGCCCGAGACGATGGCCTCGGGGGCGGCGTATTTCACGCCAGCCGTCGCGGCGAGTTTCACATAATCAAAGCCAGGTGGGTCGAAGCCATTGCGCGTCTTGGCGTAGCCCCAAGTCGTGGCCATGTCGAGCGCCGATTCCAGCTTTTTGTCGAATCCGTTCAAATTCCCCTTCTGCTCGAAAAAGGCGATCTGCCCGGGCAAGCCCACAAAACGGCAATCGAGCAACAAGCCGTGCGCGTCAACTTCCAAGGTCGGCAAGACTTCCTCGCCAAAGATTTGTTGCGACATGCTCAGCAAGGCTCGATACTCGTTCGAAAGCCGCTGGTTCTTCTCGAAATCATCGCGCAGCTTGACGACCTCCTCGGTCCCTTTGAAATAGCCAGCGACAAACTTCTCGACCGTGTCACGATTCTGTTTGAACCAGTCCGCTCGAACCGCATACACGTCGGCGATCGATCGGGACATGTTCTGTGTCGAAACCAGCACATGCGCGCCTGCCACCGTCCCCTCGGCCCCGGTTCCACTGGCATCGACTCCACCCGTCAAACCGAGCATATCCGGCGTGATGACGCAGCAGGCGTCGATCTTGGGATCCTTGCGGAAGGCCTCGGCCGCTCCGTTCTCCCCCGTCAGATCCTTCACAAACACGATCTCGACATCGGTGTGCTTCAAATTGGCGGCGGCCAACGCGTCGTACAGCAAGCCGATGTGGGGACCACCTTGCTGGCAGGCAATGCGCACTTTGGGACCGTCGCGTTTGAGATCGTTCAGGGTCTTCAACTTCTCACGAGCCACGATATGGTCGCCGGCACTCCACGAGAGTTGCAGGATCACCACGGGCTTCGTACGCGGATCAGCAGCCAGGACCTCACTCGCCTGACCCAACATGCGAAACGTACCGCGCAGAAACGGTGTCTTGCCGCTTAGATAATCACGCACCTGGCCAACAAAGTCATCGCCGGGTGTCATTTTCAGCTTAAGACCCTGCTTGGCGTAAATGGATTGCGGTTTGGTGTCGAGCCCGCCGTTGGCGTGAAATGTCGCCACGTCGCCGCCCCAGGTCAAGAAGGGCACTTGCAGCGTGGCCTGCGGTGCCACCGGTTGGATGGTGACGGGACCGACGATCTCGGAGAACTGTTGTTGAGCTGCCACCTGCGTGACGAGTAACCACATGGCGGCGAAAGCCACACCTCGGAAGCCGATGCTCATGTATCTGATCCTTTCGCTGATCGAGTATTCGCGGGTCGGGCTAACATCTTGGCAGGTGAACATTTGTGGGGCGAGTCCCATCAACGTTCGATTCCCGCCCAGGTTTCCTAGTTTCGACAAACGGTCGCAAGCAGGCAAAATCACGAGATTCCCTGCCGTTCCAGTTCCTTGATTTCCAATTCCCATTGATGACGCAAGGCCGGAGAGGCATCGCCATCCGGCAGCAGCGACCGACGCGTGCAGTTTAACAGGGCTTGGAGTGTTTGATAGCGGCGGGCCAAGCCGATCGCTGGGGGAATGATATCGCGGATCACCTCCAGGATTTCGTCGTGCGTGGTCGGCTGTTGGGCCTTGAGCTGGGAACGCAACGCGGCAAAGGCCGCCGCGGAATAATCCTGCGGCAAGATTAGATCGTCTAGTTGCTCCGTTAACGCTTGACGATCTTCGTCGCTCAGCGTCAGTGTACTGAGAATCCAGCCAATGAACTCGCGACGATCCTCACCGCGCGGATCAAGGATGGGAATAATCAGGTCGCCTACACGGCCAGGACGTCGAATGTCGGGAGACAAGAGGTGGATGCGGGCCGTCATCAACAGCCAAATCACGCGACCGCGTAACTTCGAATCGCTCATCATGGCCTGAATCTTGCCAGTCAGTCGGCGTTCGGTCCCGTGCTCCGCAGCATCCACGCGACCAAATTGCGTATCCGCTTCGTCGACGAAGATGATCACCTTCTCCAGCGCTTCCAACACGCGGCGCAGGCGTTCAAAGATCACATCGGTCTGGCCAAACCACTGGCTGCGAATGCTCTTGAGGACCAACACCGGCACGTCGATCTCCGCTGCCACGGCCTCGAAGATGAACGTCTTGCCGCCGCCGATGGCACCCGCGACCGCGGCACCTGGCAGAGCTTCATCACCCTTCGCTTTAAACCGTGGTATCAACTCTCGTTCGAGGAATTTCTTCAACTGCGAAAAACCGATGATTTGTTCTAGCCGATGCGCTGGCTTGCTAAACTCGACGACATCTTCGCCTAATTGCGATTGAATGAAATCCTCGACCTTGCCGATAACTTGCAACGGCGTCAGGGGCTCACCCGTATAGGCCGATACGACCAGCAATTGCCGCAGCGCGTGGTTCGACAGCCCCGCACAGTACTCGGCCAAATCTTGCGAAGTTCCCCAAAGCTGCGGTGGGCGATCAGAGGTCGCGACGAACTGATCGATGTAGTGCCGTCGATCGGCGGTGGACGGTGACGGGACGTCGACGGACAGCACCTGCGGCAGCTTGGCGATCCGCGGATGAATCAGGCTGCGCGATTCGGCGACCAGGCAGACCGAGTCGGCTCCGTTCACGAAGGCAGGATCGCCGAACCAGTCCTGCACAATGCTGATGCGACGTAATTGACGATCATTCAGCGTGGCCAAATCGCCGTTACCGGCCGGCAACAGCATGTCGGCCGCTTCGATGATGATCAGTAGATTCGCGCGCAACACCGACCGCGAACAGATCGTCAGTTGACGGAGGAATTCCAACGCCTGCGTCGAGTTGCCGATCGCGGCCTGCAGGTACTGTTCAAACTCGCTACGCCAACGTTCGGCTTGTGATTCCTTGCGGTTCAAGTCGCGCAGCGTCAGGGTATCGGCATCCACGCCCGACTTCCACCGCACCCACGCGTCCGACAGCTCGCGTTGATCTTCCGGCGACAAGCGGATCGGCCCGTTCAATTCATAGACGAGCTGAATGACTCCGCTCGTTTTGGCCTTGCCGCAGACGAACGGTATCAAGGGGACATAACTCTGACCATCCCAGAACAAGTCGTAGATGTTTCCGCAAAGCACGACGCTGCGCGATTGCCCCGAATTCAGTATCCGAGCAAAACGTGTGAAAAACTCGTAGCTATGACTCATCACGGACTTCTCGGAGGACAGGAGGTTAATCGCGGAAGCGTCGATTATCGGGAACTTGGGGGAGTCATGGGGCAGCCAACTTTCCAGGTAGCTTATCGCGAACTGCTGTCCGTTTCAACGAGCGGCGTATCGCGTGGGGAGTACGTGTGACGCTACGTTTG
>JBGTHH010001224.1:0-3351 GCA_041746275.1 Pirellulaceae bacterium
TCTTCCGATCTTCGTCGGCATTGATGCGCGCGATCAGTTCGGCTTGAACACGAGCCGCATCCTCATGGGCCACCTGGCATGTGCCAGCAGCCGGGTGGCCACCGCCTCCGTGCTCGAGACATAACTTGCCGACATCGGTGGCGCAGCTCCGATCAAAGATCGACTTGCCGATGGTGAAGACCGTGTTTTGCTTCTTGACGCCCCACAGAACGTGCATCGAGATATTACACTCCGGGAACAATGCGTAAACCAGGAAGCGGTTGCCCGCATAGATGATTTCCTCGTCGCGTAGGTCGAGCACGGCGAGATTGCCATGCACGACCGTGCAACGTCGAACCTGCTCGACAAATCGTCCTTCGTGTTCTCGATAGAGTTGCACACGCTCTTGAATGTCCGGCAACGCCAGGATTTCCTCGATGGAATGATCGCGGCAGTAATCAATCAGATTCAACATCAGTTGGTAGTTGGAGATGCGAAACTCGCGAAAACGGCCGAGTCCCGTCCGCGCATCCATGAGGAACGACAACAGCTCCCAGCCGTCAGCATCCAAGACGTCATCGCGCGTGAAACGAGCTGAATCGGCCTTGTCCACCGCCGCCAACATGTCCAAAGGAAATTTCGGGAAACGCTGGGCACCGCCAAAGTGGTTGTAGACCACGCGTGCCGCCGAGTCCGCGTGGGGGTCGAGAATGTGGTTCGCGTGCGGCTGGCCTTCGTTCCGCAAGCCTTCGCTCGCGTGATGATCGAAACAGATACGACAACCAGCGACGTACGGCAGGTTGGTTAGAATGTCGCGCTCCGTCACCTCGATCTTGCCATCTTGCATGTCCTTGGGATGGGCAAATTGAATCTCTCCCAGGATTTCCAACTCCTTCAGCAGCATGGCACAGACCAAGCCGTCGAAGTCGCTACGGGTTAGTAGGCGAAATTTTTCTTGTGGATTCGTCATGGTTTGCCCTCAATCGCAGATGGAGCTGGCCCCGTGAAAACGTCGAACCAAGCAGTTCAACAGAATGCGATAAATCGCGTTACGGAAAAACGTAGCTCACAAGACACGCCCACCGCCGTCAAACCAGCGTAGGTAATAACAACTTCTCGTCCGGAATTGACCAAACGTGCTGGTTATACTGCTGTGGAGCGATCTTGCTCCGAAACGAGAAGAGCCGGTGTCAATTTCTGCGTGGGCAACTGAGCAATGGACTAAGGCTTATGGCTTGAGCTGATACTTGCCTTCAGCGAACTGCTGATGGCAGGCGTTGCACTGGTCCAGCATGGCCGTGTAACTGGTCTTGGCCTGCTGATAGTCGCGAGCCTGGGCCGCGCGATACAGTTCACCACCAGCGACGCGAACCGCGATGGAATAATCGTTCCAATCCTTTCCGTCTTCCGCAGGTGTGCGGAACAGCAGCAAATTCCCCCCTTCCGCCAGGATCAAGGAATCGGCTTTGATCGGCTTCCACCCGTTCTTGTCGGCGGGTTCGGCGGCCATCGCGGCCTTCAGCCGTTGGTACGTCGGCTGAAATACATACTCCATGAACTCGTGCATGCTTTCTTCGACCGGTTCAGGAGCCGAGTCGACTTTCGACCGCGTGTCCGCAGCGGCGGGTGTATGATTCGTCAGGAGAGCAAATCCACCGGCGACAAAACCGACGGCGACAAAACACCAAACTGCGGCTGGCAACTTCATGTCGAGACCTAGTATCTAGCGAGGTGAAAGATTGGTAACTGATTCGCTGATTCTGTTCGCGCGCGAGTCGAATTGCAAGACCTGCCCGACACGTGGCATCTCGAAAGGGTGGGCCTGAAACACTATACTGAGCGTCGCTCTAGGGTGCCTGTCCCAATGTATGGACAGACTCTAAAATGGCTACGAAGACACCTGTTGCGGAGGCACCCACCCCATGAAACATCCTGAACATGATTCGCTTCACGATCGCGGCCGCGCCTTGGAAGAGGCGTTCTTCGCCGAACGCGACCAGCATTTGCTCGAAACGCTCCGAAAGCGGTTGACCGCCGAGGAAGCCAAACAGGTCTTGCAGTCGGCCACCGGAGTTGCCGACCAAATCGTGCTGAAAGAGCTTTCTGACATACAAGCCCCGCAGTTTTTAGCCGTGCTCGGTTTGTTTCCGCTGGTCGAGGTCGCTTGGTGCGACGGGTTTGTGGAAGACAAGGAACGCCAAGCCATTCAGGCGGCGGCGGTGGACATGGGAGTCGAACCGGGTTCGTCCTCCAGCGCTTTTCTGGAGCGATGGTTAGAGACGCGGCCTAAGGAGGATGCCATTAACCTCTGGACAGACTACGTGCGAGCGGTCTGCGCGACTTTGCAACCTGCCACCGTCGAAAAGCTCAAAGAAGGTGTTATGGGACGTGCTAAGACGGTTGCCGCAGCGGCTGGCGGGGTGTTGGGCTTCGGGAGCAAAATCTCGGAAGCCGAACGAAGGTGCCTCGAACGGTTGGCCCAAGCTTTTGAACGGCCCACCAGTTCAGATTGACTTGGCAGTACGCGGACCGGGTTACACGACCGAAGTCATCTCTGCCGAAGGAGCGCGTCGGATATGTCGGTGCTGTGGCAAACGGTCTCGCTGCTGGTGCTCTCCAATCTCTTCATGACCTTCGCTTGGTACGCCCATCTGAAGAACATGAATCACAAAGCCTGGTACGTGGCGGCCTTGGCAAGTTGGGGCATCGCCTTGTTCGAGTACCTGTTGCAGGTCCCGGCCAACCGCATTGGCCACACGGAAATGAATCTCGGGCAGCTCAAAATCCTACAAGAGGTCATTACGCTGGCCGTGTTTGTTCCGTTTGCGCTGTTCTACATGAAACAGCCCGTCAAGCTAAATTACCTCTGGGCCGCCTTCTGCATGTGCGGAGCGGTCTACTTCATCTTTCGCAAATAAACCGACCACAACAACAGCCGCCGCGAGCGATCACGAGACGCCGTTCGCGGAAGTCGCCTACATCCATTCGCGAATCAACTTGCCTTCGACCAAGCGAATGGGGCGTCCATCCGGTGCGGCGGCGATCAAATCGGTGGGAATGCCGAGCTTCGCATAGATCGTCGTGGCAATGTCATCGCTCCAGTACTCGTCGCGCGTGACGTAGCCACCTTCGCCGTCAGTCGCGCCGAGCACATGTCCTGCGGGAACTCCCGCCCCAGCCATGATGGCAAAGCCTGCCGTGGCCCAATGATCACGACCACTCGCCGAATTAATGCTGGGAGTGCGCCCGAAATCGGTGAGCCAGCAAACCAAGGTGTTGTCGAGCAGGCCCCGCTGCTCCAGGTCGATCAGCAACTGCGGCAGCGCCTGATCCACCGGTGGGATGCGACTATCCTTCAGCGACTTGAAGTTG
>JBGTHH010001225.1:0-3110 GCA_041746275.1 Pirellulaceae bacterium
CCCCGCACGTTGGGCGTCGAGAAACTGATTCTCTCCGGCGAGCCCGGCGCCTCGGCGCCGGCGATTCGCGAAAAAATCGCGACGTGTTGGAACGCCCAAGTAATCGATCACAGCGGCGCGACGGAAGTCGGTCCCTGGGGCTATGCCGACGCCCAACGGCGCGGCCTGCACGTGATCGAGAGCGAGTTCATCGCGGAGTTCCTATCGGTCGAGTCGGGCACAGCGGCCGGTGAAGGCGAACTGGCCGAATTGGTGTTGACGACCCTGGGCCGCGAGGGGAGTCCCGTGATCCGTTATCGCACCGGAGATCTGGTGCGGCCAAGTTGGAACTCGCCGGGCCCCAATCGGTTCGTCTTGCTCGCGGGAGGCGTCCTCGGTCGCGCGGATGACATGCTGATCATTCGCGGCGTCAACATCTTCCCCAGTTCGCTCGAACAGATCCTACACAGCTTCCCCGAAGTGATCGAGTATCGCTTCACAGCGAGCAAGGCTGGGGAAATGGATGCCTTGAGCATTGAAGTCGAGGACCGGCTCAACTCGCCGGAGCGGATCGCCACCGAGTTGCAGTTGCGTCTCGGCCTGCGCATCTCCGTCACTTCCGTACCGATCGGCACGCTCCCTCGATTTGAAGGCAAAGGCAAACGCTTTGTCGATCAACGCTCGTAAGCCCCAGCGTAGCAGCGCTAGCCCAGTGCAGTTCGCTTCGGATCAGGTCGCTCCTGAAGATTGTACCTCGCCATCCTCGGCATGGCTCGTCGAGGCGAACCTCCGCAGCGATTCGATCGACGCTGGCGACATGCGGACGGACGAATGGGTTAACGTTCGTGCTCGTGCTCGTGCTCGTGCTCGACGTCAAGCCGGGCTTGAAGAATGATTCGACTCCGCGCGTGTTCCGCTGCGGAATCCGAATACACACATAACTACGCGGGAGCCGTTAACGGGTCGCCATTGTCCTCGTGGGCAAGGTCCAGAAGAAACGGAACCGCCTTCTTGGCCCACCGCTCGGCGGTCGGATAGGCGGAGGCGTTGGCCCCAAAACAACTGTTGAGCATGTCCGTGCAAATCACGCCGGGATTGAGTGGGATCGCGGCCATGCCATACGGTAAATCCTCCGACAGCGCGCGGGTCAGTCCTTCAATCGCCCACTTCGTCGCGCAGTAGGGCGCGACTTGGGGCGAGGTGGAACGTCCCCAACCCGAACTGAAGTTCACAATCACGCCTTGCTCGCGTTCAATCATCGCCGGGACGAAGTGGCGGATCACATGAAACACGCCTTTGATATTCACATCGACCACGCGCGAAAACTCCTCGGGCGAAACATTCCAAAGCGAGGCGTTTTCGTTGATCAACGCCGCGTTATTCAGCAGCAGGTCGGGAGGGCCTCCCGATGCCAATACCACTTGAGCCCAGCGCCGCACTTGCTCGTTGTCGCTGACATCGACGACATCGAAACGATGTGGCTGCGGATAACGATCGGCCAGTTGAGCCACCGCCTGCGCCGCTCGGGCACACCCGACCACCACATGCCCCAGCCGAATGAACTCGTCCACCATCGCCCGGCCCAACCCGCGACTGACGCCTGTGATCAAGATTCGTCGTTGTGTCATGTTCGTCCTTTCCCGTTTGTTGTGTCGGTAGTGTCCTAAAGCTGTGTTGGGCGCGGGGTAGGCGTCGAAATTGACCTGAATCTTGGGGCAATGCCAAAATCGCGAGCGGTTCAATCACCGACCCGCTTGAAGTAGAGAACGCCCTGGACGCCATGTAGCCGACTTGGATTCTTGGAGTTTTCTTTATCTCGCGTTTCTTGCCTTGTATCTAGGCCAGTGCATTTCCATCGGCCTACGTACTTCCATTCACCCGGAGAACTACGCAGGAAGACCGGGATTGGCTCCTTTTGGGTTGCCACCATTTCAGGCTCGGGCCTGTCGAGTCTCCCAATGGTTACCGTATCGGGAGCTTCTGGGTTGTACTTCTTTCGCGTATCGAAGCATCCGCAAATGATCTTGCCATCCTTCTTCGGAAGATAGCTCACTGTTGAACCGCCTATGGCAGCGCTGATCGCTTTCCGCGAATACGTTTTTCCAGGTGTGAACGCCATTATTCATGTCTTTCAATTGCGATTGGAAAGAACTGATCCAGAACGTAGTAGCCACGCTTTACAACTTCGTCTCCTGGCTCAGCAGGAATCCTAAGGATAGCTGGGTCATCCTGAGAGCCTATAGAGCGCGGCACTAACTCGCTCGATTGAGACGGCGAGAACTGTTGAGGCTCTGTCATCGAAGGCAACATGGCTTACTCCTAAATGGTAGTGTCCTAATCCTGTAGTGCGCGGCTTGACAAGTTGGTCGTTTCCTGTCTGCTAAGAATATATTGCCGTTGCGGCGAGGACGGAGGGGGCTCTCCTATCGTCGGAAAGCGATCTTTGTCAGCGTCATAGAACCGCTTATCCGCATTCCGAGAATTTCACTTAGTACGCAACCTTCAGTTCCAAAGGTTTGCGGCCAAGCGTCGTCAAGATCAAGAATGATCGATGTCCATCCAGCGCCAAGCTGCTTAACATGCCCGGACACCCACCACTCACGATTGTTGAATCGTTTCGGAGGCTTGTCGTCCCGAATGATTAGCAGCCAGCGCTCTTCACAATTCGGATTGAACATTGCCGATATTCTCAGGTAGATGCAAGCGTCATCATTCCAATCCTTTCCGACGATTTCGATAAAACGAACGCCGTGACCGAGACTTGGAAGAGAGTGATCAAGCTGGTAGTGATCATTTTTCTTGATAGCCAACGCTCGTGAATAACCAACGTCTGCCGCCTCAACAGTTCGCATCTCGGGCCAAGTCGACTTACCGACCAACTTCCACTCCTCCTTGCTGAGAGGCCGGTCGAATGGAACTTCATGAATGAGTTCTCCCATTCGCAGTAACGCAAGGCTGATCGCGTGAATAAATCTTTCGAGATGACGCGACGGCGTCAACATGAAGACCAACCCCAACGCGACGCAGAGATATGGAAATAACGTCGATACCACCTTGATCGCAGGGCTAAGGTAAACCAACCACCCTGTTTTCATGTCATCCATTATCGTCGCCGCTCCACCGATCGTGAG
>JBGTHH010001226.1:0-3907 GCA_041746275.1 Pirellulaceae bacterium
GGACATCGCCACTGATCGCCACTCCCGGGGACAAGTGAGCACCGTCCTGAATGATAGTACCGTGCTCAACGATCGCGCCCGAGTTGATAATGACGTGTTGACCAATCCGCACACCCGTGCTGATGGTGGCGTGAGGCATCACGACGGTGCCTTGGCCGAGGATGACATCGGGTGCCACGAAAGCCGTGGGGTGAACTAGGGTCGGACAGGTAAAGCCCAGGGAACTGGCGATGTCGCCACAACGGCATCTCGCCGCGTTGTCGCCGATGGCGATAAAGGCTTGCCTCACGCCATTTGCCAACAACGTCTCCAGGTCAGTCATGGATCCAATGATTCGATGACCACAAAATGTCGATCCCGCCCGCTCCGGATTCTGATCGTCGATAAACGCGACGACCTTCCAGCCTCGTGTCAGACTCAGCAGCGAAACGACACAGGCGGCATGGCTCGACGCACCCCAGATCACGATCAGCTTCTCGTCGATATCTGGCATGAATCTGCTACTCGAATCAAAGATCGATCAGAACCGCGAGGTACGTGGCTGAAGAGCGAGGTGCCGTTATTCAATCAATTCGGCATCGGGTTGAACGGACAGCAACCACTTCGTCCAGTTTGCCTGAGCCGCCTTCCATTGAGGTTGCTCGGGTCGCTGGTCGCCTTCAATTTGAAGGCCGAATCCTTCGGGTTTGCGGCTCATGAAACGCAGCGCATCACGTGCCGCGCGCACCACGCGAAAATCGGGATCGCTGAGCGCGAAGATCAATGACGGCGCACACTTCAAGTCCCGGACGGTTCCCATGGTATTCGCGGCGGTCAAGCGCGCTTGATAGGATCCGTTGATGATCATGCGGCGAAAACGTTCCAATTGCCGCTCTCGCTCGACCGGATCGTCACTCAGGACAATCTTGGCGGGGACCTCCGAATCGAATTCAGCCTGCTTGCCGCTGGGATCCTCCAACATGGCGAGCAACTCGCTGACGGACTTGGCGGGATCAGCGGTGACGACTTGACCCCTGCTATTGACGGTGGCCGTCGACAAATCGGTGTTCAGTCCCTTGCCGCCCGTTAATCGACCCTGTTCGATCACCAGTCGCGTCACCGTCTTCTTGGAGGAACGCAGCAAGTACAGAATTGCAAAGGAAGTACCGACCAGCGGACCATTGGGGACTTCCGCCCAAGCACCATCCTTCTCCTGTTTCTTGATCAAATAATCCACGCCGATGTTGTACCATTTCGGCTCGGCTTCGTTGATCGCTTCGGCAAGTTCACGAAACGCCCAATACCGTTCCACGGTATACATGTAGTAGTACTGGCTGGACGGCGCGTTGTTGAAAATGTTCTCCACGCCGGCATTGCGAGTGAACCACGAGTTCCCGTCCTTCACCGCCAATTGCCAACGCCCGCGATCAACGTTCTTCGACAGGAATCTCTCGTCGCGTTCGATCACCGGAACAATCGCGGGAGGCAATTCGAGCCGACGCCGCATGACACGCGGATCATCAACGAACCCCAATAACTCCCCGCAGACATACAGACTGCCCGTACCGGCGGCTCCCATGGAGTTCGTCGTGCGTTCCTGGGGAACTCGATTAAACGTCCCTGGATCATTTCCCTGATAGCCGAAGGACCCATTGGGAGCCTGCGTGCGGATCAGCCAATTGGTCACACGTTCGATGGCGGAAATGTCAATTTGAATGCCCTGCCGATGCGCCATCCACATGCCCAAACAGGCATACTGCGTTTGCGAAGTGTCACCGGTAGCGTAATTCGGATAGCTCCACGCCCCATCGGGTCGTTGGTTCTTATAGATCGCTGCCAGCAGGGCATCCACAGGCACGCGGTGCCCTTGCGGATCTAGTTCGCCTAAGAAAATGAGTGCTAGTCCTAGACTGTAGTTGGCATGCGGTCCTGTCGGGAATCCCTGAACGGCACCCTTGTTACACTCCGCAACGGCCTTGAGAACGATGGGATGTTGAGGATTTCCCGTCGCTGTGTAACACGCCAACGCGGCTACACACAGCCCCCCCAATTCTTCGTGATACTGCCCCTTATCGATGTTCTTCTCGATGAACGCGACCCCGCGCGCCACCATGGACTGCACCTCAGGGCTCTCCGGCGTGTAGGCCCAAGCGGATGGCAGCGTACCCACGCTCAAAACGAGAGATAGTCCTAACACGATGCTTGAAGATGACATACGCCTCGACATCGATACGCTCCGCGTTCAAAGTGGGGACAAGAGCTGGGTTTCACGCGGAAGGGAACGTTCGCAAAACCACGTATCGATATTACCGCCAAACACTTACGAATGTCAACGTAGTTATGATCCTAGTGCTAAGTCACGATTTAGAGTGCGGGTTGGAGTATAGCCTTCAGGCTGCTAATAACCGGCTAAAGCCGGAACTCCAACCCTAAGACTTGGAATTGACAGACCACTAGGTTTCACAGCGGACCGCGGGTCCGCGGCAGTCCTGGGCGACGAAGTTGGTCGGGTAGATCGCTGCTCGGAGCGGCGTCGAGTTGAATGAGTTGCTCGATCAAACCTTGGGTATCGCTGGCCGCGTGTTGAATCCGCCATAACCACATCGATTTCAACATGCCGGTCGACTCGAACAATTCGCGGGGCAAGCAGCCTAAGATGCCCGCCGCCACACGGGAGTTCACATCGGCGTTTGGCGACTCGGCCGGAGCCGGGTACTGATACGCGACGCGTAGCGCCGCAAGCAACAGCGACCAAGCGGTCGCTCGGTCCCGCGAGGTGCGAACCTCCCCCGCGAAATCACGCACGCGACTCGCCGAAAAGGCAAACTCCGAGACATCCGCCACGGCGGACAGTTGGCTGAGTAGGACGTCGTTCCAACGTTCATTGCGTCGTCGCATGCGATTCAACAAGACGGCTTCCTCCACGCGCAGACCATGGCCGTAGACCATTAGATTCAAGGCTCGATGCCGAGCTTCCAGATGGGCCGTCAGGATGTTCCGCACCAGGGAACTGGCCTCGTCCAGCCCGCGATGTCGTTCGGACGCACAACAGATCGCTCCCCAGACTCGCGTCAAAATCTCCGTCGTTAAGATTTCTTCGATGATCTGCCCCATTTGCCGCCAGCGCTCCGTTAGGTCATGGGCCCTCACAGAATGTAGTTCCTGGGAAAACTGTTTGAGATCGCGACACCAGCGTTCATGGCGACAGCGAGCGGCCGTCCAATATTGCTCCAGGCCGCTACTGGAAAAATGCGCCGCGTGTCCCACGATCGCTGACCCGTTCGAGGCGAGTATGGCGGCGAACTCCACCAGGTCACAAGCTTGCATGGGGTCACAATCCAATCGAAGAGTTGCTGTGGGCCGCGATGAGCGACGGATGTCTGTGCCTGCAAAGGTGGGGCCAACGCAATTCCAGACGTTCCCTCATGCGGGACTTTGCTGTCAACGTATTCCGCGGTCAGCATTTACGTCCGAGGAGACGTTCTGATCACAGGTTGCGAAATGGCAACGTGCGCCGCCAATTCACCCGACACCGTTTTCACCCGACACACTGGCTTCGGCCCATTCGGCCAGACCCTGTTGGAGTATCATGAACTCCATCCGGGTTAGGCGAATGCCCGGTTGATCGAACACCTCACTTCAGTGCCGGCGGCCAAGCTCGTGGCCGAGATTGATCAAAGAAACGGTTAAAGAGACGCTGCAGGTATATATGTTGTCCCCTGGTAGTATTCTCACCCGGCGCGGTGCGGATGTTGTGGGTGAGAGCCCTGGTCATACTGCGTGAGAAGATTTCGACTGACGCTACTCTGCATGCCATCACCAAGGCAAAGGATTGAATCGGGAAATTGTTTTAGATTCTTCGGGGAATCGTGGTTGACATCCCACTTCGAAGGCATATCATCACAGGCACAACGTGCTTGGCAGCTTG
>JBGTHH010001227.1:0-4943 GCA_041746275.1 Pirellulaceae bacterium
TCTTCGGGGTGATCGCTGTAATCTGCATCCAGGAAGACGACGATTTTCGGAGAGGGCTCGCCTCCGGCGACCAGCATCTCGATGCGTGCCAGCCCCGCCAGGCAAGCCGACCCATAACCCCGTCGCTCCTCAGGGACAACATCCACGCCTCTGCACCGGGCCGCTTCCGCCGTACCGTCCGTCGATCCGTTGTCAACGACGAGCACGCGCCCAACTGCCGGTAGATCTTGCAGCACATGGGGAATGGAAGCTTGCTCATTCTTGGCTGGGATGATGACCCACACGCCATCGAGCTTGTTCCCGGCAAGCGCTGCGAGTTCGTCCGTATCTCCCATCACGTCGGATCGGATACCGATCATGGCCTGCCACCCAAAGGTTGTGGTTGATGCACCAACCCGCCCATGCTGCCGCTCTGAGGCAGCAGCGGCTTGTCGGCTCCCGGAAATCCGATCAGCCGACCAAATACCCAGCCGACGGGCTGAGTATGCTCGCTTACGGGCGAGACGTGATCCGATGCCGATGACTTCTCTTTCACAGCGGTCCGCGAGATCGCGGTGCCGCACATGATGGCAAGCACGGTTACCGCGCCTCCGACCAAGACCCAATTCGCCTTCATAAATGCCTCTCTTGACTCACTTCAAGCCAGTAACTAACGAGAGCCCGACCCTTGAGATGACGGCGCTGAACGCATTCCCGAGCCAGCCGGCGGAGAGTAGCTCGGTGAGGTTGGGTAACTTGGCTCAGCGGTTTTCGATACGTCATAACCCGGTGAATATGCTGGGGCGTGATTGTCCGGTGTCCGGCAACTGCCTCCCGCGCATCCTCCACCGCTTTGGCAACCTGCGGTTAGCGCCGCAATCCCGAGGCAACACGCAATACTTAGAACGAACTTTCTCATCACGATTCCTTTCCTTTCGTCAAACGGGTTCCATCGATCGCCGGAAGCCTCCCTGCCTATCATCATCGGTTACTCAGCCAGCCGCTCTATGTGAACCACGCCACACTCGCCGGATTCGGCGAGTTGGTGCCAATCATGATTACCTCCGGATTGCGTTTCGTAACTTCGCTTGGTCGTTGAGGCTCCAATCGTAATCGAGGTACTTCACCCGCACTGAGTTGCTCTTGGCCAGCGGCTGCGCTGACTCCGGCAGGTAGGGGGCAATCGCCTGCATTTGCGCCGCAGTATCTGCTCCAAAATCCTCACCGAACCAATCGAGTATGGGCGACACGGCAATCGTCCCGGTCCGAGCGTCGGCAACGAACTTCGTGCGGTCCGCGAAGAAAACTTTCGCGTTCGCCGTCAATTGCTCGTCCAGGCGATCCGCCGTGAAGGCTTCGTTCAGCAGACGGGGACAGCCAACTGACGCGCACACAATGGCGAAATGAATTCGAGGCTCCCCCATTTTTCTCAGCACTTCATGTTCAATGGCCTCCAGCGAGTAGGCTCTCCCACCGACGATCAGTTGCAAATCCTTCCAGATGTTGTAGCCGAAGAGCTTCGCCGTGTGATTGCGAATGCTGGTTGTCGGATACTCCCGCAGAATGCCCTTCACGGTCACCGCGTTGTAGGCATTGATCCAGAAGGCCAGCTTCTCTTCCTGCGTTGCACTGGCCGGGAATGACGCCGCCGACAATTGTGCAATGTAGTCGTCCAGACTCTTCTGATCGCCTGCTGATGCCTTCCACTTGGCGTAATCGACGTAGCCATTTTCGTCGACATGCTTCTTCAGCAAGGCGTTCCATCCCGAGTGATCGATTTCACCGACGGGGACGCGTTCGGTCGCTGCCACGTTCCGGCCAACCGTAATCGTGGGGCCTGCAAGGCAAGCAGTCCGAGTCGAGACCACTGCGATGAGGGCGAGACATCCCACGGCAATTCCAAACGACTTGTTCATGCGTATTCCTTTGACTGGAAGTGAATTGAAGGCCGAGCGTTGTCGCTCTGAGGGCGATCGATGCTCACCAATCATCGAGAAATGCGAGCACTCCGTCTGTGAACCCGCCCACACTCGGCGACGACACCGCAGAATTCGAGACGCCATACTTCCCAGTGACGACAATCGCAGTCGCCTGCGACTTATCGGGTGATCCCCAAGGCTTTGATGCGCGAGGCAAGTGTGGTGGGCTTCATGCCAAGTCTGGCGGCAGACCCTTCCGCACCGTAAATCTTTCCCTTGGATGCCAACAGTACCGCTCGGATGTTGTTAGCGTCCAACTCCCGGATTGCCAGTTCCCTCATGGCGAGCTGGGTGGTCTGACATCCCCACGATGTTCCTTGCAGCGCGGCTGATCGTTGGAGAACTCGAAGCGACGACGCCCATCCGTCGCGACAATACGAACGCGTTCTCGATTGGCTCGCTGGCTGCGGCGATGTTTCTCGCGGGCCAGGACTTCTTTGTCCGTATCGCTTTCGCCGAGTATAAAGACCGCTGCGATTGTTGGAGCGATGAACTCAATCTGGCGAGTTACAGCCTGCAACGATGGAGATGCTCGCCAGTTGATTCAATGCGATGGAGCGGCGGTCAGTGAAGCCGCCTGGAAACTCGGTTACAATAGCGCATCCCAGTTCGGCCGCGAGTACAAGCGTTACCTTGGCACCGCCCCAACGACCGTCCGCAAAATTAGGCTGTTAGGGCCAACGAATTTAGGGCCTCGCTCCGTTGAACGGATTCACATTTACCCCGCAGTCAAAATGACCCCGGTCAGTCGCATCGGCGGAATTTGATCTCCCGTGGAAAGGTTCACGAACGCGCCATGAATCGATTCATAGTCATCGGGTTGCTCGGGCTGTTCGCCATCTGCACTGGGACTCGTGAGGTCGGTGCAGATCCACCGAACGTGCTGATCTTCTTCATTGATGATCTCGGTGCAACGGATCTGGGCATCGATGGCTCCACGTTCTATGAGACACCACGACTGGACGCGTTGGCCAAGTCAGGCGTGCGACTGACGGATTTCTACTCCAGTCACCCGGTCTGCTCGCCGACTCGTGCCGCGCTGATGACGGGTCTGGCACCACAGCGCGTGGGCATCACGGACTGGATTCATCCCAACTCCGGAATCGCCTTGCCCGCCGCCGAGACCACGTTGGGGGAAGCCTTCCAATCGCATGGTTATCAGACGGCTTATCTGGGCAAGTGGCATCTGGGCGAGTTAGACGCGGATCATCCGACGCGACACGGTTTCACGTGGACGCTCGGTGTCAACCGGGCCGGACAACCGGGAGCCTATCACTTTCCGTATCGCCGATCTGGCGGACAGGGCAGCATCTGGGACGTGCCGGACTTCGACTCCGGTAAGGCAGGAGACTACCTAACGGATGTGCTTACGAGTGGTGCCATCGAGTTTCTTAAAAAGCGTGACGTTCAGCGTCCCTTCCTGATGTGCCTGGCGCATTACGCCATTCACACACCGATTCAGCCTCCCGCCGATCTTCCCATCAAGTATCGAACCAAACGCACACGACTTCACGGCGAGACGGCCACGCCGACGCGCGACGCACCCTTCGGTGCGATCTCGCGCGCTCGGCAGGACGACGCGGACTACGCCGCCATGATGGAGAACCTGGACGACAACATCGGTCGCGTGCTGGATGCGCTGGACGAGCTTGGTGTGCGCGACGAAACCATCGTGGTCTTTACTTCCGATAATGGTGGGCTGTGTACCTTGGCCCGCGGCAAGCCCGGACCGACAAGCAATCTGCCATGGCGTGCGGGCAAGGGCTGGAATTACGAAGGAGGCATCCGGGTTCCGTGCCTGATCTCGTGGCCCGGCAGTTTGCCCCCCGCCACGATCGACACACCAGGTATCACGGCCGATCTCTATCCCACGCTGCTCGAACTGTGCGGTTTGCCTCTACGCGACGAGCAGCATCGCGATGGCCGCAGTCTCGTGTCGGCATTATGTGGTGCCCCGGATCGGACACTGGCGGAACGCTCCCTGGCGTGGTATTACCCGCACGATCACGGTTCCGGACACAAAGCCTCGGCGGCTATCCGTCGTGGGCGTTGGAAGTTGATCCATTACTTGGCCGGTGGCCAATCGGAGCTGTACGACCTACAAACCGACCCGGGTGAGTTGACCGATCTGATTGCCCGGCATCCTGATCAAGCCGCCGCTTTGCGTGAAGAACTCGAACGCTGGATCGAAACGACGAAACGATCCAACCAGTGAGCGACTTGCCCGCCGACTTGCCCGCCAGTCCCGCCGTGTGAAATACGGGTACGCGATCCGCGACACGCTTTCTGAGCTTTCCTGGAACTTTCCGTGAGAATTCTCCGCCGCTCGTTCGCATCACCAATGGAAACGATCCCTTCTCCCCTCCATTGTGGAAAGCAGGTGCGAAATGTTGAAGAAAGTTTTGGCGTATGCGGGTGCCGGACTGGTCGGTTTTGGCGGGTTATTCTTGGTGGCGAATCGGCCGATTTCCGATCTCTTCGGATATGTGCGAGCCGGCGCATCGACGACGGTGAAATCGATCGAAAAAGAGATCCCCGACGCGATCCACGACGAAAAGGCCCAAGCCGAGCTGACTGCCGCTCGCCAGCAACTGGTCGATCGCCAAGTCCAGTTGAATTTGTCCCAGAACCAGTTGAAAGGTTTGCGGAACGAAATCGCGGCGTTGACCGACTCGATCGGCGGCAGGAAACAGATTCTGGGGACAGCTTATCCCGTGCTGCGAAAAGCCCTCGACGACGGACAGGAGCAAATCACATTCGTCAGCAGCAAGTTCACGTTGAGCGACTTTCAACACGAGATCGACGACTTGCTGGCGATGCAAGATCGGGACGAGCACGCGTTGCGGATCAAGCAGCAGGGCTACGAGCGTCTGGCCAGCAGCGTGGCCGACGGTGAAGCGGCATTGTCGGACATGAAGCATCGATTACAAGAGATCGAGCAGGAGTTTTCCATCTTGAAGACGCGACGGGACCACGCGCGCATGG
>JBGTHH010001228.1:0-3284 GCA_041746275.1 Pirellulaceae bacterium
GCAGCAACCTTACGCCTGGGAAGGACTCAAGCGAGCTCTCTTCGCCAAGCACATCAAGATCGAATCTCTCGCCGAAGCGCTGAGCCTAGTGAGCACCGTCTCCTTGGAGCCTGGCCCAATTCCAATGAACGTCAAAGTGATCTTGCTCGGCGATCGGATGCTTTACTATCTGATGTACGCTTATGATCCGGACTTTGCCGAACTGTTCAAGGTTGCGGCCGACTTCGACGAACAGCTCGACAGGACTCCTCAATCGTGTCACCTGTACGCTCGGCTAATCGCAACCTTGTTGCGTCGCGGCGAGTTGCGAGCCTTCACTGCGGCGGGGGTTGCGAGAACCATCGAACATGCCGCTCGGCTGGCAGACGACTCCGAAAAAGTAACTGCGCGTGTGCGCGCGATCGCCGACCTGCTGCGCGAAGCGGATTATTATGCATCACAAGAGAACGCGAACGTCGTGACCGCGACGCACGTCGAGGCTGCCATCGACAACCAGATCCAGCGCGCCGATCGTTTACGAGAGCAGATTCAAGAGAATATTCAGCGCGGTGTCTTGCTAGTGGATACTGCTGGCGAGCAAGTCGGGCAGGTCAATGGACTGTCGGTGTACGAGCTGGGTGGCTTTCGCTTTGGCAGCCCCACGCGCATTACCGCCACAACTCGAATCGGCAAGGGCGAAGTCGTTGATATCGAGCGAGAAGTCGAATTGGGCGGTGCGATTCACTCCAAAGGCGTCTTGATCCTCTCGTCATTCCTGGCGGCGAGATACGCGAAAAACCGTTCGCTATCACTTGCCGCCAGCTTGGTGTTCGAACAGTCGTATGGTCCGGTCGAAGGCGACAGTGCCTCCGTCGCCGAGCTATGTGCCTTGCTCTCATCGCTGGCGGAAACACCGGTGCGGCAATCGTTGGCGGTAACGGGTTCTGTGAATCAACATGGCCGAGTACAACCGATCGGCGGCGTCAATGAGAAGATCGAGGGGTTTTTCGATGTTTGCCGGATGCGTACCCTGACGGGCGAGCAGGGCGTGATCATTCCTGCCTCGAATGTCAAACACTTGATGCTTCGGCGCGACATCGTCGAAGCGGCTCAAACTGGTAGGTTCCATATCTATGCGGTAGACACCATCGATGAAGCCGCTTCCCTGCTGACCGGCGTCGAGGCTGGTGCATCTGACGGCCGCGGCGATTTCACCGTAGGAACACTCAACGCTCGAGTCGCAAGTCGGCTCCGCGAAATGTCCGAGTTGCAACAGAAAGAGATTCGCGAAAGAATCGGCGGAACGGTCCAATGAATGAGCATCAAAATTCCGTGCGGCGTGTGTTCGCGGCAATCGATTCGTCGCCCTTCGGGTCCGCCGCGCTGGAAGCGGCGGCTTTGCTGGCGACGGAACTTCACGCCGAATTGCGCGGGCTGTTCATCGAAGATATCAATCTGTTTCGGGTGGCGCGCATGCCGTTCGCAAAAGAAGTCGACAGTCTCTCAGGGACACTGCGTCGGCTGGATGTGGAAGAACTCGAGCGCGCACTTCGGATTAAGGCTGAAGGAGTTCGACAAGCGATTGCAGATACTGCGCAGCGGACGAGTCTGAATTGGTCCTTCCGAATCTTCCGGGGCAACGTAACCCAGATGACACTCGCGGCGGCCCTGGATGCGGACTTGTTGTTGATCGGCCGCGAGCGGTCCATGCCGCCCCTCTCGCCGCCGGTGGGTCAAGGTCCCATCATGGCCGTCGACGATGGCACGGACTCGGGGAAGCATGTGTTTGATGCCGCACAACGCCTGGCCCGTGATAGTATCGATTCGATCGTGGTACTGGCGACCAATGGCACGGAAGACGACTTGGATCGATATCAGCCTCGCCGCTCAGCAACGTACGTCCAACGATGTGCGGCGGACGAACTGGCGGTGATCGAAGCCGCGCGAAGATGGCAGCCGCGTTTATTGCTGCTCGACCGAGACAGCCCCTTGGTCACGGAATCGAGCATCGACGCGATTGTTTCCCGCCTTCCATGCCCGCTGGTGCTGGTGTCGGGACGTGAACGCGTGCCTCGCTAGAGGCAGCCATTGCCATTCTCCGGTGCTGGCAACGTGACTTGTCGCGTTGCTAAACGACGCCTGCCTGGTTGACCGAAGTACGCTGCGACGATCGGCTGATCGAAACTAGTTGCGAGAACCCGTCTCCGCCACAGTCCGTAGTAACATTAGAAATCAAATGGCTGACGCGGACGTCAGTTGGCAAGCAAAAGAAAGGAGGGAGACAATGTTTAGGTCATTAGTTCCGTGGAAACAGAGGCCGATGTTGCCTTCCACTGATCGGTTCCGAGGTCTCTTCGGAGACTGGGACAAAGACATAGAAGAACTCATCGAAGGCTTCTGGAACGCCCGTGGTAACGGATCGGGAATGATGACGTTCGTCCCGAGCGTAGACCTGACTGAAAGTGAAAACGAGTTTGTCGTGACTCTCGATCTGCCAGGGTTGAAGCCGGAAGAAGTGAGCGTCGAATTCAAAGAAGGTGCGTTGTGGGTTTCGGGCGAAAGGAAAGAAGAGAAGGAAGAAAAAGGCGAAACCTATCACCGTATCGAACGGAGCCATGGTGAGTTCCGTCGAGTTCTGCCGCTTCCAGCCTCCATCAAAGAAGAGGAGATCGAAGCCAAGTTCACCAATGGCGTGTTGAAAGTGTCGATGCCCAAGAAGGAAGAAGCCAAGGCCAAACACATTGAGGTTAAGTCTTGAGCGAGTTTGCAACCCCGGCCTGCAAAGGTCGGGGTTGCTGTTTACGCACGTTCTGGCTCGCGCATAAAAAAAGCGGAGACAAGCCGCAACTGAACTACTCGCCGCGCGAGTCTCGCGCCACATGTACAAGTCGTTTTTCCCCGCTGACAGGATGTGACGCGCTATTTTCGTCACTGCGTATTAGCGAAACAAGTACACCGCGCGAGACTCCCTTTTGACATGCTTTGTACCCGATTCGGTCCTCCTTTCGCTAAATGCTGTTGATAGTTGGCGGGTGAATCGACCCGGTTGACCTTCCTTGGCCACTCCCGTTTATGTTCCTTCTACTGTTACTACGTTTCCAATCGAACGCCGGATCTTTGTGTTGGTCGAATTGGCGAGGGCTTGCTTTCGATTTGGATTTTGAACAGAGGCTGGCCAGGAGCGACGACGGCACCTTCGAAGGCATGCACTTCCAAAACCGAGCCCCGCACCATCGAGCGCACCGGATATAGCCTCCCCCAAACTTCGATGTTGCCAACCACGGTGCCATGCTCCAATTGGCTGC
>JBGTHH010001229.1:0-9876 GCA_041746275.1 Pirellulaceae bacterium
GGCCGTCGGCCAGTATGAACAGATGCTGTTGGACCGCTTGGAGTTGGATCGCCGAACCGACGACATCCATTGGAGCCGCCAACATGCGATCCGCCGGGTGAACTTGCTACTGGGCCGCACGCCCAACGCGCCGTTGCCCCCGCCGGTCCCGCCGCCTCCGGTGACGCAGGTTTCCTGGAACGAAGAGGAACTGTTCGCAAGCATCGCCGCACGTCATCCGAGCGTGGCGCGTGCCGACACCCGCTGTCGCGAAGCCGAGGCGCGGATCGAATTGGCCCACGCCGATTACTACCCGGACTTCGTGCTGGTCAGCCGCTTTGACACCAACGCCGATTCGTTCTGGTTGCCAGAGGAAGCGTTCATTCGCCCCCAGTTGGGAATTAATGCGATTCTGCCAATCCAGCGGGACCGGATCGCGGCGTCGGTGCGGCAGGCCGAAGCCGAATTGCGGCAGCGCCGGGCCGAGCGGCAGACGGTCGAGCGACAAATCCGTGAGGACGTCGCCGAATCGATCGCCGAGTTGCAGCGGCTGCATCACACCCTCCAGCGTCTCGCCTCATTGGTCGAGCTGGCGCAGCGGAAGGAACAATCGCTGCGGCAATCGGGCCGCGTCCAGCTCACTTCATCCGCCGACCAATTGCAGGCGCGGCGGCAATGGCTGAAGTACGAAACGGAACGTCTCAAGGCCGAGTTCGCTTGGCAACGTAAGCTGTTCGAGTTGACCGGCGGCCTCAGCCACGAAGAAGCCGGCGAACCGATGCATTCGGCCGGCTGGTGAACTCGCTCGCTGGGGATTGCGAGGGCGATCACGCTACGCACTGGGATGGATTTTGGAGTGCGGCGACTTGTCGCCGCTTTCCCTCTTTGTGGCTTGGCCGCTCTCCGGGCAAAAAGCGGCTGCGCCGCGAAGGAAAGCTGTGACAAGTCACAGCACTCCAAAGACCGGCAAGTGAAGACCGGCACGGGTGACATCCACCATCGAACGTTGACCGTTCTAAGACGGGCGAAACGCGGAGCCGATCGGCGTAGCGCATTTCCCAAGCCATCCCGCTGTTCAACTCGCGACACCACGGGTGGGTGAACCCGTGCATTTGGCCGCCTTTCTACGGTATGATAAACGCCGCGTAGTAATAACTTGTGGCCGGAGGATTCGTCGATGCGTACAACCGCTGCGTTGGTGTTTTGCTTAGTTTTCTGGCTGACCGTCAGCGGTCCGGCCAGCGCCGAGAACTGGACTCGGTTTCGAGGACCGAACGGCCAGGGGATCTCTAGCGAAGTCGATCTGCCCGTCACCTGGTCCGCAACCGACCATGTCGTTTGGAAGACGAGCATCCCCGGCAACGGCTGGTCGTCCCCCATTGTCTACGATCAGCATGTGTTCCTCACGACGGCCACGGAAGAGGGCACGTCGTGCCGCGTCATCTGCGTCAATCGCAGGGATGGAACCATCGCCTGGAATACCGAAGTTCACCGCCAAGTGTCGGGGCCGAAACGCGCTCAGAATTCGTATGCCACTCCGACGCCGGTCACCGACGGCGAGCGAGTGTATGCGGTCTTCTACGATGGCACGGCGGTGGCCGTCGATTTTGCCGGCAAATTGGTTTGGAAGAACTCCGAGGTCAACTTCTTCAGCCTGCATGGACTTGGCGCGTCTCCTCTGCTGGTTCATGACCAACTCGTCATGCCGTTCGACGGAAGTAGCCGGGACGAAGATCGCGTCGGTTGGAAGATTCCCTGGGACCAAGCGGTCGTGCTGTCCTGGGACGCGGCCACCGGCACGGTCAAGTGGAAGGGACAGCGCGGCGCATCACGGGTGGGGCATGTGACGCCCATTCTTGTCGACGAAGGCTCACAGATTGTTAGCGCCGGTGGCGACCGTGTCCAAGGATTCGACGCGCGCACCGGCCAACGCATCTGGTCGATCTACAGCCAAGGCGAAGGCGTGACCCCGTCGCCGGTCGTCGGCGAAGGATTGATCTTCACTTCCTCGGGATTCGAAGAGCCCACGATCCGCGCCATTCGACTGGGAGGGGAGGGAGATATTACCGATACGCACATCGCCTGGGAACAGAAAAAAGGCGTACCCGTACTCGCGTCGCCGCTGTACGTGAAGCCCCATCTGTACACCATCACCCGAGACAATTTTTTGCATTGCATCGAGGCAGCGACTGGCGAGATCGTGTGGGTCGAGAGACTGAACGGCGTGCATTCCGCGTCGCCGGTATTGGCGGACGGAAGAATCTACATCCTGTCCGAGGACGGTGTCACGATAGTCCTGCGCCCGGGATCTCGCTACGACGAAATCGCCCGCAACAGCATCGGCGAAACGTGCCTGGCTTCCATGGCCGTCTCGCAAGGACATTTCTATATTCGCTCGTCGGAGCATCTTTACAGCATTGGAGCGTCGTCGAGTCGCTAATGCCGCACTTCGCTATTGATTCCGGTTGTGCTCAAGAGATCGATTATTTGTGGCGAGATCAACCTGGACGGACATTATAAGGTAGGGTTTTTGAAGACAGCCATCGCTCCCAGCGCGAGCGCTATTACAGTATCCAAGGACAGGCAGGTGCTTATGTCTAGAAAACGAACTAGAAAACACGCCCCGCGGCAAACCCAAAATGGCGCTGTCGCCGTCGAGTTTGCCGTGATCGCACCGCTCTTCCTCTTGCTGTTGGCCGGTATCATTGAATTCGGTCTGGCATCTCGTCTTCAGCATTCGCTGTCCACTGCCGCTCGCCACGGAGCAAGAGCAGCCAGTATCGAAGGCTCGACCTCCAGCCAAATCACTCAAATCGTCAAGGACGCCTGCTTCAAGGCCCAGGGAGTTGCGCCGAAAGATGTCACGGTCGCTATCTCGATCAATGGCCAAACCTCTGGCGACCTTAGCCAAGCGAAGCAACGAGATGAGATCAGCGTGACTGTTAGCATTCCATACTCCAAGGCGGGAGTAAGTTTCTTTGCGAAAGCCTTTGCAAACTCCACGCTGAGTTCCACGTGTACGTTGGAACGGGAGTAAGTCGATGATCGACGGGCATCGCGCGCATGGATTAAAAAAACAACGTCGAGGTGCGGTTGCGGTCCTCGCCGTCCTCTGCCTCGTCTTTGTGGTGGCGTTTCTCGCCTTTGCGATTGACTGGGGTTACATCACAGTCACCGAAAGCGAACTTCAAAATGCCGCTGACGCCGGAGCCTTGTCTGGAGCGCGCGCCTTGCCTAGTGGTCGCGATGCCGCGATCTCGGCGGCCCAATTGTGGGCAGGCAAGAACTTGGCCGCCGGTCAGCCTGTTGTGATCGTCGCGAGCGAGGACGTCGAAATCGGCCGATGGGACGTGGACGCAGGAATTCTCAATGTGATTCCGGCGGACTCGGATCAATCTCCCGACGCAGTCCGAGTAACGTGTCGGCGAACAGCGGCCCGCGGAAATCCATTAGTTCTGTTCTTCGCACCAGTTCTTGGCACGAACCACGCGAATCTGAGTGTGTCCGCCACGGCCCGCATCAAGTCGTCGCGGTGCGGGTTCATTATCGGGCTGACAAAAGTGACGATGAGTGGAAGCAGTCACACAGATTCCTACCGCTCGGAGGACGGCCCCTACAGTGCGGTAAATTCCCGGAATAATGGTCACGTCTGCAGCAATGGGGACATTACCATGAGCGGCTCGACTGCAATCAATGGGAATGGACATCCTGGACCCGGCAAGGCGGTCAAAAGCAGCAGCAGCATCGGCGTAACCGGCAACACGGCACCACTTGACAAGCCACTGAGTTTTCCCCAAGCGGATCCGGGCAATGCCTCCTGGAATAGCGACAATGATTCAATTCCACTTTCTGACAACCACAAACAGCCGCTTAATAGTAAAGGCGAATTCACGCTTTCCGGTGGCGACGGCGTTGATCTTTCCCCGGGAACTTATTACTTCAGTAAAATGTCTCTATCGGGTGGATCAATCATTCGCATCAGCGGTCCGACGGTGATCTATGTCACCGGTGATTGCAGTTTGAGCGGTGGGAGCCTCGCGAATCTAACCTTACTTCCGAAAAACCTCCAGCTCTATCCAATGGGTTCCAAGTGTGTTATTTCGGGTGAGTCGGAGTTCTACGGAACCGTCTACGGTCCAACCACCAAAGTGGAGCGAAGTGGGTCCTCGGGCTACTTTGGTTCCATTGTGGCTGGTGAGCTTGTGCTCAGCGGGAGCGGAGGAATCCACGCGGATGAGTCGCTCGACTCGCAATTCTTAAATGGTGGACCGCGAAAAGCGACGCTTGTCGAGTGAATTCTGGGGAACGCAAATGGTGGGGTCGGACGCCATGAGGCTACTCGTCAAACTCGGAATCGCGGGCTTCATGGGAATCATGCTGGCTGCGACGGTAACACCGGGGATTCGATCGAGCGCACAATCAAACTTCGCCGCGGAAGTGTACCTTCCGAACCAACAATTGGATTTCGGTGTGGTCACGTTTCAGGAGGAACGCCAGGTCTCGTTCACAGTCTTAAATACAGGCAAACGTCGTTTGGTCATCAATGAGGTAAATGTCGGATGCGGATGTGGTGAGCCCGTTCTAAGAACGGTCGTGATTCCGCCGGGCGGCGCGGGAGAATTGATCGTCTCAATAGACACGCGGTTCATAACAGGAGCCACCGAGAAGTCGGCGACATTTACGACCAACGACACGACTCTGCCCCGTTTCGAGTTGCTCGTCAAAGCCTCGGTCTATCCGGCCGAGAAATCGTCTGGTTGGGATGAGGATCTGCGAGGACTTCAGTCTGTTCTGATCACTCGGCAAGTATAGCAAACTCTCCCTGTCCTGTGAGAACCCGATCCGGTCCGCCAAACTGGTTTCCCCTTCGTTCCCGCTATGACAACTTCTTGCTTTCCATAGTGACAGCAGCGCCCCGGGATCAGGCATTCGACTATCGTCGAACGTTCGATTGTGGTCGCAAGAAGATTGCTGTCCCCAAGAACTTCTCCGGGTACCTCACGAATCCAACATTCCAGACGGTTTCGGCGCCTGTTATAATGGGACTGTCAAAGCGAGGAACAGGCGATGTGGTTGGATTTCTTTTGGAATGACGGAAACATCGAGCACATCGCGGAACATGGGATTTCCCAGAGCATACGAAGTTCCGGAACCACGCTAGGAAAGAGTTATGACAAATCTTCAACCACGACGGATTTCCCGCGAATTGACTGCCGAGCAACGTCAACGGCTCGAACACCAGCAGCAGCAAATCGCCGCGGAATTGCCCGATCTCGCGGCCCGAGACCAAATGCGAAAAGAAGCCCGCGAGGAAACGACGCTGAGCGGCGAATTGCGAAGGGCCGTCCATTCCAGCCAGTTATCTTTGACCACGATTGCCGAACGTATTGGAATCGAGCCCCTCCTGCTCGACGACTTTTTGACCGGCGATCGGACTTTGCGATCAGACGTAATGGACCGCTTAGCATCGGTCCTCGAGTTTCCCTGCAATAGTTCATAGTTCCTCGTGATCGTCGCTGTCCAACGAGACGTTAATGTTTCGCTGGCAACAAAAAGTGCTCAAAGAACGAGTAGATCAATTCGTTCGAATCGTCGTTGGGCGCGTGGTCGGGGCGGTTAGTCATGGCGACTCGGTTCTCGTGGCCGAGGAGGCGGTTGACCGCGATCGAGTGGTTCAACGCTTCCCAACGTCGCGGTGGATCTTCCGAACCGCCGGAGACCAGGAAGGGACGAGGGGCCATGAGGACATGCAACTCGTGCAGGTCGTGGCCGGCGGCGGTGAGCTTCGGGTACAAGCCCCGCGCGGGATTGTCCTTGGTGATGAGGCCGCGAGTACGCCAAGGTTGGGGATGATAACCGAGATACCAGGGCTCCCAGTAATTCACACTGGGCCGAGCTTCATCGAACACGATGCCCGGGTCCGACCAGGCGGCACAAGCGAACTTGTCGAACAGGCACGAGGCGAACATCGCCCACTTGCCACCGTATGAATGGCCGACGATGCCGATTCGCTCGCCATCCACCTCGGGCCGACTGGCCAGCACGTACCAGGCATTGGCTGCGGCACAGCCCAGCATCGACAGCGGCTCGACTTGAGCGTTTTCGATGCTGGGATAGTAAGTCGCATAGGTCTTGGCTTCGCTGGTTTCGGTCGAGCCAATCGATAAGGCGACGAAACCACGGCGAGCCAGTTGCCATGCGAAATCGCGGTTGGCGTTGCCGAGACCAATCGCGGTCTCCGGTTCGTAGTACACGGTCACGACGGCCGGATGCGGTCCGTCGCCATCGGGGATCAGCAAGTAGCCGGTCGTCTGCTCGTTCGGAGTCCAGTGAAATCGAATGCGGTGTTGTGTGAGATTCTCGCGACGTGTCGTTTCCAGAATCTCCACCTCTGGCTCGGTGTTTAGCGGTGGCCACTTGCCCAGTAAGCCTTCCCACTCGCTCACAATCTCCGCTCGGCGGCGCGACCAATCAGCAGGCGTCTGAACCTTGGTGCCGTCGGCGAATTCAAGTGGCGATTTGTAGTTTCCCAACTTCCCTTGCCAAGCCCGCGGAGGTGCGAAGTACGGCTTGATCTTATCCCCAGGTTTCGTCGCTGCGATGGCTGCACTGGGCCGATTCCACTTCAGCTTGGCCACGAAGACACTGTTGTCGCTGCCATGCTTCTCGACACCAGCGGGCTGCATCCACTCGGCGGCAGTGACCCAGGTTTCCTCCGGTGAAACTTCGACGACACCAAAATTGCCGAGTCGTGCGCCACGCTCGGGAACCAGAATCTGTTCCGTAGCGCGGATGACATGTAACTTGTCAGGATCGACGCGGGCGATGAACAGCGGCGCGCGATGGCGAAAGACGTGATCGTTGTTGGCTCCGCGGCGCGTGTAGACCAAGTACAGCCCGTCGCTGTGCGTGACCCAATGTTGCTGCGTGTTGTAGTTGCCCAGGTCGCTGTCATCGTCAAAGGTCCACGGGCGTGGTGTTTCAAATCGCAGCCCATCGTCACTGACGCTGATGTAGCCGTGGTCGTCGTTGCGCATCGTGAGATAGTATCGTCCCTGGAACTGCGTCAACGACGGTTCATACAGCCCACGTTTGATGGGCACGGTCAGCTCATCACCGTGCTCGACATACTCCAGCGTGTGACCATCGAAGCGACAGCGGCAGACGGTTACGGAATACTGCGTCTGCGAAGGCTCCTTGAAGTAAAACGGGATCAGCACGTCGCCGCCGGGCAGATCGACGCGTTGGACGCTCCCCGAGCCAGCACTTTGGAATTTCGGTACGGCGGGCAGAGCGACCGTTTTCCAAGCCGCCCACTGTTTCGCAGGCGCGTCGTACACGGCATACGCGATCCCGCGCGGTCGCACGTGCATCACACGATTGTCGCGATACCAGACGGTGTGTCCCAGGCCGAGTAAGCGTTGGCTGGCCGCGTGCCATTTCGGCGCAAAATCGCAGACCGTGGTTTCATCTCCTGCTTGAAGAAGGTGTGGTGCGATCGCAGCCCCTGTCGGAAGTCTCTCGGGATCTGCTCCCATGACCTGCCGCGCGAATGAGGCGTGCTCGTAGGGCTCGGTCCACGACTGCCCCCGATCCGACGAGCGGATTTCGTTGAGTGCGTAGAAGACATCCGAACCGCTGAGCAGCAGCTTTTGCAGCGTCATCACTACGAGCGGTGCCTGCGAATCGTTCCCCGGTTGTCCCGCGGGAATCGCGCCCGCGCGGGCGTGAACCCAGCACATGGTGCCGTCGAAGCCGCGGTGCGCGACGGTGCGTTCGAGCGTGAACGATAGTTCGTCTGGCTGATCGGCCAGTGAGGTGGAGGCCAGCGAGATGGAGACCAGCGACATCACAAGTAGCGGGAGAAATGGTTTCATGGGTTGGTCGTCCCTGGTGGTCTGGGAATTAGGTGCAGTGGGCTCGTTGCGGGTGTCATTGCGACGAGCGGTTCCGATGTCCCACCATTATGCGAAGATCTCGGCGCTTTCGCGAGCTTGAGAGGGCGCGCTGCTTCACCGATTCGGGAGATGGAGATATTGTGTGCGATTACCCCGAGTCTGGACTTTGGTGGGTGACACTGATAGTCTTGTGATTCTCACCGTCGGTCCCTTGGGGACCGCGCCAGCCATCATGATTTCCCACCTTGTCACATAAAGGTCCTCCCATGACGGACGAACAACGCGCGGCATCTCTGGATGACCAAGGACGCGCGGAGCGGTTGGTTGAAGCGTGTCGCTTGATTCGTGAACAAGTCGGCAAGATTGTCGTGGGGCAGGACGAGGTGGTCGAACAACTGGTGATCGCGATTCTGGCTCGGGGACATTGCCTGCTCGAAGGCGTGCCGGGATTGGCCAAGACCCTAATGGTGCGATCGCTGGCCCAGTCGATGAACCTGTCGTTCCAACGCATCCAATTCACTCCCGACCTGATGCCCGCTGACATCACGGGCACCGATATCATTCAAGAGAATCGCGACACGGGACACCGTGACCTAATCTTCGAGAAAGGCCCGATCTTCACGCAGATGCTGTTGGCCGACGAGATCAATCGGACTCCGCCCAAGACCCAGGCCGCTTTGCTCGAAGCGATGCAGGAACATGAAGTCACAGTGGGCGGCACGACCTATCGCTTGGACGAACCCTTCTTTGTGCTCGCCACACAGAATCCCATCGAGCAAGAAGGGACTTATCCGTTGCCGGAAGCGCAACGCGATCGCTTCTTGTTCAACGTAATCGTCGACTACCCCAGCCGCGCTCAAGAGAGCGAGATCATCGATCGCACCACCTCGACGATGACCGCCGAGATCCGCCCCGTCGTCTCGGGCGCGGAGATCATCGAGTGTCAGGGAACCGTGCGACTGGTTCCTTTGCCCGAACACGTAAAGCACTTTGTGCTGGACCTCGTACGTTCCGCGCGTCCCACGGATAAGGGTTCGGCGGCGTGGGTGCGTGAGATGATCGAATGGGGGCCGGGTCCCCGAGCGTGTCAGCAGATCGTGTTGGCGGCCAAAGCACGTGCCGTCATTCACGGTCGGCACCATGTCACACGTGATGACATTGAAGCATTGGCATTTCCCGTGCTGCGGCATCGTATTGTCCCCACATTTAACGCAGAAGCGGAGGGTGTGAGCGTCGATGAACTGGTGGCTCGATTGCTGAAGGAAATCCCCGCCACCTCGAAACAGTTGCTTTGACGCGGGAGCCAACCAGGACTGATCCAGTCTCGTAGGCCGGAACAAGCGAAACGCAGATCTGGCTTACTTCTAATTTCGACCGACTTCATCACGTACGACAGCGGACATTCATGGCTCACATTTCCGACTTACTGACATCGCAAGATATCGGCAAGTTCGTCAACCTGCAGGTGCTGGCCAAACAGGTGGTCGAAGGCTTCTGCTCGGGGCTGCATCGGTCCCCACACAAAGGGTTCAGTGTCGAGTTCAAGGAGCATCGCCAATACGTGCCCGGCGATGATCTGCGTGATATTGATTGGAAGTTATTTGGCAAAACCGATCGACTGTTCATTCGCGAATATGAACAAGAGACGAATCTGCGTTGCACGATCCTGTTGGATTCGAGTGGCTCGATGGGCTATGCGGGGTCGCGCAGTCAGGGCTTAACAAAACACACTTACGCAGTGCGCACGGCGGCTTGCTTGGCCCACTTGCTGTTGCAACAACAAGACAGCGTGGGGTTAGTGACCTTTGACACCAAGGTCCGCGACTACATTCCGCCCCGCGCGCGCCCGAAGCATCTGCGCGCGATCATCAATCAACTCGATCAGACCAAACCGGGCCAGGAGACTGAACTGGGGGACGTGTTCCACGAACTGGTAAACAAGATTCCCCGACGCGGCTTGTTAATCATCTTGTCGGATCTATTCGGCGACGTCGATCGG
>JBGTHH010001230.1:0-3085 GCA_041746275.1 Pirellulaceae bacterium
TCTTCCGATCTCTCCACAATATCGTCGATATCTACTGGGCGTGTTTCGCGATCAGCTCAGTTTCGGTGAGGTTCCCATCAAGCTTTACCTGCAACGCCGGCGCGAGAACGATCCGCGAGACGAAATCGGCATGGATGACGAGGTCGTGAATGAGGACGTCACGAACGAAGTGGGCGATGTGAGCTGAGTTGGATGGTGCCGATTCCCTCTTACGAGACGATTCCATGTGGAAATACGTGTTGGCTCCCCTTTTGTGGCTGACGGCGTGCGGCGGGCTCGTGGCTGCCGAACCGGATCAGGCAACGATCCAAGCTTGGGTCGCGGATCTCGGGGCGGAACGCTATTCGAAACGCGACAACGCCACGCGACATTTGATCGACGCCGGGCAGGCCGCGATCGAGCCGTTGATGCAGGGCATCGCGCAACAGGGGTTGGAAGTCACGACCCGCGGGATTTATGTGCTTCAACAATTGGCGGTCGCTGGTGATCTCGCGACCGAGGACCGGGCTCGCGAGTCACTCGAGCGAATCGCCGCCACTCGCGTCACCGCCGCGGCGCGTAACGCGCGCGACGCCCTCGACAAATTGGACGCGTTGCGGCAGCAGCGGGCACTCGCCGAACTAGAGCGGTTGGGCGCGGTCGTGGATCGTCAGCACCAGGAAATGCCTTCGCTGTTCGGACCGTTGTTTGCGATCGAAATCAATGATCGCTGGCGTGGGACGACCGAGGATTTGCGCTGGTTGCGATTCTTGAAGGACGTGCAACAAGTTTCGTTGATGGGCCCGCAAGTCACCGACGCGTGGCTGGCTCACATCGAAGCGATGCGAAGCGTGATGCTCATCAAGATCAAACGTGCCAGCCTGACCGATGCGGGATTGGCACCACTCGGCAAGCTCGAACAACTCCAGTACCTGCGGCTGCTGTACGTCCCCATCGGCGACGACGCGGTCGATCAGCTTGTCCATTGCAAACGTCTGATGCGGATTGATTTGTATGGCAGCCAAGTGACCCGCGACGGTGAAGCCAAACTACGCGATGCCGTGGCGGCGCGCATCGATCGACGCAAGGGAGCCTTCTTGGGGATCTCGCCCTCCGCTCCGGATAACGTGATGTGGGAGATCAACCATGTCACTGCGGGCAGTGCCGCCGATCGATCGGGTCTGCGGCCAGGCGATGCGTTGGTGACTTATGACGGGAATCCCGTGGGAGATTTCAACTCCCTCACGGCTTTGATTGCCGAACAGGACGTGGGACTTACGGTGACGGTGTCCATTCGCCGCGATGGACAAGTCATCGAGCGGCAAATCACGCTGGGTGAATGGGACTGATGTCGAACCGGCCTGAACGTCTTTCGGATGAATACAAGGATTGAAGCATGTCGCCCTTATCCCAACGGCTGCACACGACGCTACAAGATCTCCGCGACGCGGGCACCTACAAGCGGCTGCGCTATCTCACCGCTCCGATGGAACCGCGCACCCACATCGATGGCATTGGCGAAGTCCTGGTCTTCTGCTCCAACAACTACCTCGGGCTGGCCAATCATCCCGAAGTCGTCGAGGCGGGGATCGAGGGCCTGCGAAAGTATGGTGCGGGGACGGCCAGCGTGCGGTTTATCTGCGGCAGCTTCGCTTGCCATCGCGAGTTGGAAGAACGTCTCGCTCAGTTTCTGGGGACGGAGTCCGCGTTGACCTACGTTAGTTGCTGGAATGCCAACGAAGGCCTGATTACCAACATGGTTCAGGAGGGCGACGCGATCGTGTCGGACGAGCTGAATCACGCCAGCATCATCGACGCCACTCGGCTCGCTCGACAAGCGACGCGCCGCGTTTTTGCGCACAGCGACATGTCGTCGTTGGCAGCGACGTTGCACGAGGTCCAACAAGCCGCCGTGAAGTTGGTCGTGACCGACGGCGTCTTCAGCATGGAAGGCGACGTCGCGCGTTTGCCGGAGATGGTTCAACTTTGCCAACAATCCGGCGCGACGCTCGTTGTTGATGATTCGCATGGCACGGGTGTGTTGGGGACCCACGGTCGCGGAGTCCATGAACACTTCGGTATCCCGGCACAAGGTCCGGGAGGTGTGGATATTTTTACCGGCACGTTGGGGAAAGCTCTCGGGGGCGCGGCGGGAGGTTACGTCGCCGGGCCACGCGACGTGATCGACTACCTTGTCCAGCGCAGCCGACCGCAGCTCTTCTCGAACGCGCTGCCACCCGCCGTGGCATGTAGTGCCGCCAAGGCGTTGGAGATCCTGGAACGCGAGCCGGAACGCGTCGCACGCCTGCATCAGAATGTTGCCCAAATGCGCAGCGGTCTGCGGGACTTAGGCTACGACGTGCTCGACTCACCCACTGCGATCTTGCCGATCCTGGTGGGCGAGACCGCCGAGGCGATTCGTTTATCCGACGAGTTGCTCAAGAAGGGCATCTTCGTGATTGGATTCGGCTTTCCCGTCGTCCCCGAAGGGACCGCTCGGTTGCGAATTCAAATGTCCGCCGCCCACACCGCTGAGCACATCGAACAGGCTCTGCGGGCCTTCGCGCAACTCAAGGCGTAGTACAGCCTGTTTCGATAGCAACGTTCGCGAAATAACTTCCTCAAATCGAATGTAGCCATTACGCTCCGTCGTGATGATCGCTGGGAATACGGGGAAGTTATTGCGTGAGCGTTGCTACGGAGGGCTGGGACCTCTGTCAACGCGTTCCCGCCGCATGGATCTGTCGGATCTCGCGTAATTCTTTCTAGCGCGAGTTATGTCGTAGTAGCACCTTGCGGTTTGACAAGTGCCTTCAAGGGAAGCGAACCATGACATACCTCCCCATCACCTACCTGATTTATCTCGTCATCAGCGCGGCCATCACGATTTGGGTCGGTCGGACCTTACACCGACATGGACGCCTCTTCCTGGTCGCCTGCGTTCAGGGGAACGAGCACCTCGCCGACTCGATTAATCACTTGCTCTTGGTGGGCTTCTATTTGATTAACTTCGGCTACGTGACACTCGCCTTGAAGTACGGTGCGAAGCCGACGAACTTCGACGAATCGATCGAGTTCTTGTCCACCAAGGTGGGCTTGGTGCTTC
>JBGTHH010001231.1:0-4697 GCA_041746275.1 Pirellulaceae bacterium
GCCTCGGGTTCGCGAGATAGATCGAAGGCTTCCGCGACGCTCGGCGAGGTCAACAAGCTGGCGACTCCTTGCTGGTAGTCACTCCACTGCGCCGCAGCCTGAGTTCGCTCCAGAGAAGCTCGCTGTTGACTTAGTTCGCGGAGCATATCGCGACGGCTGTTCAATCGATCGGCAGTAACCCCGTCTAACAATCGCAACGAAGGGACTTGCCAATCGGGGCTGTTCGGGTCGCCCGTTAGCAACAGCGGATCGAACTTCGGTCCCAGCCAGCCGCCGTGTTGCCCCGGTGCGACTCCACCTGGCGCGGCGGGATGGTACGCGTGCCACGGCAGGATCACGCTGGGCGGCAGAGGATTTTGTGGTGGGCGGAGACGAGCCATCAGCGCGCCCAGATGCGGCGTGTCGCGATCGCTCGGCGGATCTTGGTCGCTGTTGACGACCGGCGCGAGATGCCCCGTGACGGTGGCATGACCGCTCGAGAGGTGAGCGGGATCGGTATGCGACAACGAACGGATGATGGCGGCCCGATCAGTGACTTGCGAGAACTGCCGAAAATGCTCGCAGATCTGCAAGCCCGGCGTGGCCGTCGCGATCGGTTGAAAACTCCCACGGACGTCATCGGGCGCGTGGGGTTTCAAGTCAAACGTATCGAGTTGACTGGGGCCACCCCACATGAACAGGAATATGCACGACTTGGCTCGGCCGAAGCCTTGACCCTGCGGTGCGGCAGAGAGCCTCGGCAGTTCATACCGCGAAAGTCCGGCTCCTAACAAACCGAGCCCTCCGGCACGAAGAATTTGTCGACGATTCCATTGCGTTCGACGACGGCTGGCTGGCGGGGTGGTCTAGCTCATGGCGGGTTCCGTGTGGCGCGGTAGGACGACTTGGCGACTGTCACTCGGCGACCTGATTCTACTCGACAGGCACTCCTCGTGGAAACAGCAGCCAGCGGTTGCAAGTCGTAGTCCTCGCTCGTTAGACTCCCTGAGGTCGCCTGGACGATCCGGAAGTCGAGTCCCACCTCCCCTGCGAATTGCGAGTAGGTCATGAACTGGAAGTTATGTCTTGTCGTGTTGATGATTTCGCTTGGTGAAGTCCTATCAACTCTCTCGCTCCACCACGCGGCTGCGGAGGACTGGCCGCAGTGGCGTGGGCCGCGTGCGGATGGAACTTGGCAAGCACCTCGTTTGCCCGAACGCTGGCCCGACGATGGTTTGCCAGTCGTGTGGCGTCAACCGATCGGCGGTGGTTATGCCGGCATCTCGGTACTCGGTAATCGCGTCTACACACTCGATCGGCAGCTCGAACCGCGCGAAGTGGAACGCGTGCTCTGCCTGGACGCGACCTCGGGTAAAATCTTGTGGAGCCACACCTATCCAGTCACGTATGGGGATCTGGAATACGGCAATGGGCCGCGCGCCGCTCCCACGCTGCATCAGGGTCGAGTCTTCACGTTAGGCACAACCGGGCAGGCCTGCTGCCTGGAGGCCGATTCCGGCAGGTTGGTGTGGGAGTTCAATTTCGTTGACCAGCACCAGGCGAAGATCCCGACCTGGGGGCTCGCCGCGTCCCCGGTGATCTGGAACGAGCTAGTCATCTTTCACGCGGGAGTGCAACCCGAGGGCTCCTTCACCGCGCACGCGCAATCGACAGGTCGTGAGGTGTGGCGCGCGGTGAAAGATGCGGCCGGATACGCGACGCCACAGGTCATTCAATCGCCGAGTGGTGAACAGCTTCTCGCTTGGTCCCCGAACCGTGTGCAAGGGCTTGATCCGCGGACGGGCCGCATCCTGTGGAGCTTTCCCTACGAGATCACTTACGGAGTCTCGATCGCCATGCCGATTTTCCAGGGGGATATCGTGTTGGTGAGCAGTTACTGGCACGGGGCCAAGGCTTATCGGCTCGGGAAGCAACCGCACGAGGCAGAACTGATCTGGGAGGAAGAACGCTTGCTGCGGGGCGTCATGTCGCAGCCTTTGTACCGCGAGGGGCACGTCTACCTGCTCGAACGTCAGCATGGGCTGAGTTGCTTTGAACTCCAGACGGGCCGAGTGGTCTGGAGCGAAGCGCGAGTCGAAGAGCGGATGACGCCGCGCGATCGCAATCCACAATCCGCGCTCGTTTGGCTTAACGACGAGGATCGCGCACTGATCTTGAATGCCGAGGGCGAACTGATCCTCGCACGTCTCAACGTAACCGGCTATCACGAACAATCCCGCACGCGGATCATCGGCCGCACTTGGGCTCATCCCGCTTTTGCTGGCCGCCACGTCTATGCCCGCACGGACGAGGAGATTGTCTGTGTCGAACTGCCCGTCGTGACCACGCCTTGAGCCGCAGGCATGATCCCTCCCAATTCCCAGACTGCCACGAACCGCATGTTGCTGAACACCAAGCGACACGTGCTTTGTCGTGGATTCGCAATGCACTCCCTCTGATATGATGACCGTTCCCAAGGAGAGAGGGATCGGCTACTTGCGCTGAGATGAATGATGAAGATCGTCTACAGTCGGCATTATGATATCGGCTTCTTTGGGCTGGAGCGTTTGCATCCCTTCGATTCGCGAAAGTACAGCCGCGCGTGGCGATGCTTGAAACGAGAGTTTGGCTCTCGGTTGCAACCACTTCATGTCGAGCCTGAACGACCGGTATCCAGCGACGAGTTGCTGCGAGTTCACTCGGCGAAGTACTTGGAGAAATTACGGTCACCCGCCTATGTCGCGGCGGCTCTGGAATTACCACTCGTCGCGAAACTGCCAGCTTTCCTAATCGATCGTTGCATCTTGCGGCCAATGCGATGGGGGACGATGGGTACGATCCTGGCCGTTCGCGAAGCGATCCACGACGGTATCGCGGTCAATCTATCGGGAGGCTATCACCACGCCAAACCGGATGCGGGAGAGGGCTTTTGCATCTATGCCGATATCGCGTTGGCCATTGATGCGGCTCGCCGACAGGACTGGATCGGCGAGCAGGCTCGCGTGGCCTACATCGATACGGACGCTCATCAAGGTAACGGAGTCTGTCACACCTTCCTGAATGATCCGCGCGTGTTCATCTTGGACATATACAATCACACCAACTATCCCTGCTACGATCACATCGCCCAGCAGCGGATTGATTGTCACGTGCGGGTTCATGCGGGACACACCAGCGGCGAATACATGAACGCCTTGAGGCAAGCCTTGCCCGGCTTCTTGGACTCCGTCCACCGCACGCAACCGATCGCGCTGGCCATCCACAATGCCGGCACGGACGTGTTCGAGGGGGATGCGTTAGGCAACTTGAACGTCAAGGCGGAGCATATCCTGCAACGAGACTTGTTTGTCGTTGAACAGTTGCGACAACGCGGCATTCCAGTAACGATGCTGCTGAGCGGAGGTTACAGTAGCGCCAGCTACCAGCATGTCTATGCCTCCGTGCGCGCGTTGATCGAACGCGACCGTGAGTAACGGAGCTTGTGACGATATGAAGCGATTCGCACTCGGACTGGGAACGGCCATGTTATGCGTCTGGGCATCCCCAGCGACATTGCTGGGACTGGCGGCCGGTGGCATTGGGTTGATGACAGGTGGATCGGTACGCTGCCATGGGGGCGTCGTGGAATTTCATGGTGGTTTTGTCCGCTGGCTTCTCGACCGCTTGCCGAACGGCCAGATCGTGCTGGCGATGACGCTTGGACATGCGATCCTCGGCAAGACCGCCGCAGCCCTCGATATCTCGCGTAGCCATGAATTGGTGCATGTTCGACAGTATGAACGTTGGGGACCCTTCCTGATCCCAGCCTATCTGCTCGCATCGTTGTATCTCTGGCTTGCCGGGCGGGACGCCTATCGCGACAATCCGTTTGAACGAGAAGCCTACGGCGATGCCGCCGGGGACAACGGTAACGGGGAAGTATGATGGGTCCTACAAACTCCCGAGGCTCAACGAATCGGTGGATGGCGAGGACGCGTCACGCATGAACACAACTCCAACTCGCTTTGTTCAAATCGGGGTCGGGACGCTCGTCGTGTTGGCACTACTGCTCAGCGGTTTGTATTGGGCTCGTGAGCGTACCATCGTGGCGACACTGGCCAACGCACCTGCGACCCCAGCGGCAACCGAGCGATCGGCGGAGTCGTTACAGACGCGGCGCGAGCAAGACCCACGCTATGTCGACTTCGACCCGCTGATCTTCTGGTGGGATGGCGTGCCGCCAAAGCTCCGCCAAGTGGCCCTCTCCACCGGCCCGAACAGCAACATCCACACCGAGGATTACGTTGGTCCCGAGGCTTGTCGGAGTTGCCATGCCAAGAACTATGAGCAATGGTCGCAGCATCCGCATCGCCACATGAACGCCCTCGCGACGACCGAGAACGTGCAAGGGGATTTCTCCGGACAGCAAGGCATTCACTATCTGGGCGGCGACGCCAAGTTCTTCAAGGAGGGCGACAACTTTCGTATGCAACTCACGCGGGACGGCACCGACCTGGTTTATGATATTCGGCAAACCATCGGTTCGCGGTTCTTTCAATACTACATCGGACGGCTCATCTCCGGTCCCTTCGAGCAGGAACATGTCTATCGCACGACGAACCACGTTCTGCCGTTCGGTTTCTGGCTCGAACGCCAACAGTGGGTGCCCGTAGTGCATGTGGGAAGCGAACTTCCCGATGGACAACGCGACGATCCCTTTGCTCCGCCACCGCAACCGC
>JBGTHH010001232.1:0-3855 GCA_041746275.1 Pirellulaceae bacterium
GATCGGCACGGAGCTTGTGACCGCATAAATCGCTTCGATTGTCGCGATGCCCGTGGAATCGGGTAGATTCAGATCCAGCAGCACGACGTTAAATCGCTCGGTACTTAGCCTCGCGATGGCGGTCGCTAAGTTATCAGCTTCCTCGACTTGAAACCCCACCGATGAGGTTGCTAGTGCTCCTTTGAGTAACCGTGAGAACACGGGATCACGCTCGACCAGTAAGGTCTTGATCATTAGCACGTTTCTCCTGCCGCCTACCGTTGCCGACGTGATACGGCTACGTTCTTCTGCCCACCGTTTTCATCGAAACTCAGACGGACCATGAACCATACGGTCCACCACAATTTGCGTCAGTCCTCCATGTCTTGGCGGCCTATCGCTAGGGTGATGAGGATTATAGCGTTCGCGAACTACTCGTAGTACCACGTCCAAAGTACACGCGTCTCGGGTTCGGGAATGGGGTGCCCCGGCGGTGGAGTCAGTTCGATACGATGGATTAACTCGACCTTGTGGACCTTGCGGGCCTCCTGACCAGCGGCTCGCTGGGTATTCCAACGCCGGGCAAGCCAATCACACAAGTACATGCGATGCGGCGCGAACATCTCCGTCGTCAGATTGTCGAGATACTTTCGCCAGCGTTGCGTGTGATACGTGGCGCTCACCAGCGACGGCTTCTCCCAAGGCAACGGCTGATCAAACTCCCACAGATTGACTTCGGTCTCGTCGTGCAACGTTCCGCGCATCACCAACCAACCGTCCTCGGTACGCGGGAGCGGTGCGAACATCGACCAGTTCTGGTCCAGCCCCAAAATGCGCGCGGGAGCATTCCAGGTGACGGGCAGGATACGCGGTTCAAAGTACTTGAAATTGACCTCCCGCACATTCCAGATGACGACATACACCAAAACGATGGCAACCACGCCGTCTACATACCATCGCCGACGAAAACGAACGGTTTCCGGTGAGGTGAAGCCATACTTGCGGACCCAATCGACTCCCGCTCGGAGTCGAGCCAGCCTGAGCCAAAGCACGGGTCGATTCGTCGCCAAGCCAGCGACTTCGGTGCTTTGCTGAGACTGCGTCTCGATTGCCGGATCAGTCGACCACCACCGCCGACTCATCGCGGCCAACCCATCCCAGAACTCGCTGGGCAGGAACAACCACCAGCAGACAATACAAATCACCACGAATAACCCAATCGATAAGGTTAATCCAAAGCCGATGTGCAAGAGCGTGAAGGCAGCGACCATGGCTCCGCGACACCACTTCGTCCTCCAGGGCGAGAGTGCTAAGAGCGGACCAAACAGCTCCATCCACAATACGCTAACGGTCATGACGCTCATGACAGTGGGAAACTGCCGCAGCCAGATTCCGCCGGCGGTCGCGAAGGCATCGCAATTCAACGCGTAGTACACGGCCGAGTAGCCATGCGTCCAAGGCGACGGCATCTCGCCCACGGATAGCGATTTAAACGCAAATGAAAACCAATACATCAGGCAGAGCTGTATCAACAAGGCGAACGTGGCGACCGACGTGATGACCGGCTTACGCAAGAACGACCCGTCGGCTGGCGGCTGGTCGAAACTCCAGCGGGCTCCCAAAGGTAGGAACAAGCCCCAGAACAGCATGCTCCGCAGCAACACGTCGCCGCTGTCCAGAATCACGGGGTTCCGAGCGTCCAATGAACAGAGCAGAATCCAGCTACCGAAAGCCGCCAATCGCGTGCGATAGCCCACCAAGAGCCATGTCGCCAGCACGGCGGCCAACATGAATAGCAGCACCTGCGACCAGAGCGTGCCGCCCATCAGGTGCAGCGACCAGGTGTCTCGGAAGTGCGTCTCGAATAACTCGATGCGCGCGATCCGGGGCAGCACGCCCACATCCGTGAAATAAGCCGTGATCTCATGGGCGCGATACCACAGATCCAGCAGCAGGACACCCGCCACCCCCATTCGAAAGGCAGCGAGCGACCTTAAGTCGATGCCGAACATGCGCGTCGCCTTCAGTTCCTAGTCCACGAACCGGTTCCCTATCCGTTGGGTTTCCACCAAGGCACGGCGGGGAACTTTCGCCATGAAAACGTAGGTCATGAATTAACTTGTCGACCCACCATTCCCAATGCGGCGGCTCATTCCGCCACTCGACGGCGATAATCACGCCAGTTCTGAATGGCGATCGCGCGATGCTGCTCGTCGCGGAATCCAAGCGAGGGGAGGTCGAAGACTTGCTTCTTGTTCTTCTGGAGTCGATCAAATCCATAGTCTTCGAAACTTTGGCCGCTAAGATGCACGAGGCTCGCGAGAGCGACATCGCGCATTTCGGTCACCACGATCTGAGCGTCGACTTGGGTTTGAGCACAGACGTTGAGATCCTCTAGCAACGTCTCCAGCAAACCTAAATCCGCTGCCTCGCCGAATTTGGCCAAGCAGAGACAGGCGAAGAGACGGTCAGTGGGAGAAGCCGCGGGCAACTTCAGCACTTCCCGGGCGCGCCCCGCGCTGCTGTGAATGTTGTGGGACAACCCCAAGTGCAAGGCATAGGAACTGGATTGCAGCGGTTCGCGCTCGAGCCAGCGTTCCACCAACGAGACCAACACTTCCCGCATGGCCCCGCTCTCGATCGCGGCTTCGAAACTGGAATCGGCACAAAGCATATACACCGACGCACGCACCAACGGCGTGATCTCGCTGCCGTCTTGGACCGCCACGAATAACAACGCGGCAATCGTGCCGAGCTGCACTTGGCTGCGTCCAAACTGAGCCCCCAAACGCAAGGTTTCACAGCGACTGGTCAATGCCGAGTTCAGCCGTTTGGCATCTCCGCCCAGTGCCGACAGCAAATGGGGCTCTACTTCCTGCATGGCGACGAACAAGGCTCGCGCCGAGGGCGTGTGTCCCGCGGCATCGCGAAAGGCCGGCCAACCTGGCAGGCCATAATCCTGATCGGGATCCGTATCCCTTTCGAATTCCTGCAGACGACGTTGGAAGTCGACCTCGGCGACCAGGCTGAGGATCATCTGGCTGCGATACTGGATCTCGCGACTCAGACTCCGCTGCCCCTGTTCCAGTGCGGGAATCGAGGCGACTCCCAATTCGATGAGCCGCGCGGCCGCTTGCTCGCGCATGGCGAACTCGTCGTGCCCCAGTTGCGTTACCCACTGGACGGTTTGTCGTGGAAGCGAGGGTTCAGCGGCCTGTGGGACATTCGCCGCGAATCCAACGCCCAACAGAAGCACTCCGCAACCGATTCGGCGATGGATAACAGTGAGCAACCTTGGCATCTCGGTCTCTCCCGCGACTTGAAACGAATCGACTCCATTCTAAGACGGTTGGTCGCGTCGCGTCTATGGATCTGCCCGAGTTGACCAAACTCTAGGTTAGTCTTATAGTTAGGTACGTCACTTTGGAACGAAACGGGAACTCAACTCAAAGACACGTGCATGAGTATTGGTGAAGGAACTGGCCTGGATTTCGCCACGATTCGCGGAAGAGATTATCCGACCATTCGCCAATTCACCGTGTTCCTCGAGAACCGAGTTGGTCAGCTCCTGGAGGTCGTGCGTCGATTTGAGGGCAGCAAAGTTCGCATCGTCGCGTTGTCGATTAACGAGGCGACTGAATGTGCCTTTGTGCGTTTTCTGCTGAGCCATCCGGAGCAAGGCCGCGAGATTCTCGAGCGTGCCGGGCTGGCGCTGATCGAGAGCGACTTGATTGGCGTAGAACTGCCGCCAGATCCCCAGCCCCTATTGCGGGTCTGTACGGCCCTGCTGCAGGCGGAAGTGAATATCATTCAAGCCTATCCGCTGCTGGTCCGCCCGCGCGGCAACCCCGCCGTGGCCCTGATGGTGGACAACAT
>JBGTHH010001233.1:0-6115 GCA_041746275.1 Pirellulaceae bacterium
GCTGGCGTCGTATCCAGCGGCACCTGTGCGATCGGTGGTAGTGATCCCAAAAAAGCCACCATTGCTGGGTGCCACGATGTCAAGTTCCGGTCCGTACTGACTGTAGTTGGAGCGATAGTCCCAATCGGTACTCGCTCCCACAGCGATCGTTGAGGGAAGCCTCGCTGGGTATCCGACGGTGGGATTGCGTGGAGGATTGTCGCCGGGTATCGAACCAAGGTCGTAGAGGAATCCGCCAGTAATATCGAATAGGTGAAACCCTGTAACATCTGTCGATTCGCTGGACCTCGCCAGCCAAGCAGTAATACCAGGAATGACCAAGCCAGAGACGGTAATCGGGGGTGCCAAAATATAGGCGATGTCGCTGTCACCAATGGCGTCGGCCCTGGCCTGATACCGGGAGGTCCCATAGGCACGCGGGACATTGTCCTCGATGTGCCACCCATCTTCGCCGACAAACGGGTCCATTGCCCACCCAGCAGGCGGCGTCAAGGAGTCAAAGCGATGGAGCGAATTGTTACCGTTGATGAATTGGCCCAAACGCACCGTGTCATCACCCGCCGTGCCGGAGGCGTCTTTCTGGTAGCTCAACACCCACGACCAAGTGCTTGCGTAGCCACCGATGTCTCCCGTGGAAACAGGTATGTACGAGTCAGAATTATTGGCGTTGGCGGAGTTGCCCGAGGAAACAAAGATAGGCACGCCCAACCGGCCTCGTCCGCTAGTCGATGCCCAAGCAAAGGCATCGTTGACGACCGTAAACTCGGAGAAACCGAGGCTCATATTGATGACGTCAGCGCCACGCCACGTTCCGGTACCATCTTTAGTCCGACCGGCAGCGTAATATATCGACTCCGCTATGTGGGAAACCAGCAGGCCCGAGGATCCCCAACGGATGGGCAGAATCTTCACGTTGCCCGCGATCCCGGTGACGCCAAGGGCATTATTACCGATGGCGCCCGCCACACCGGCAACGGCCGTTCCGTGATTCTCGCCGCTGCTGGCCGGATTCGGATCGTTGTCGTAGGAACCGAAATCCCATCCGTTGATGTCGTCGATATACCCATTGCCATCGTCGTCAATGCCATTGCCAGCGACTTCGCCCGTGTTGTTGAAGATATTCAGGTCTGGATGGCTCGTTTGAATCGCGTCGTCGATAATGGCAATCACGATGTCCTGGCTACCGAATGTCGTGTCCCAAGCCTCTGGTGCATCGACATCCGCGTCGACTTTGGCCGTGAATTGGCCTGTGTTGTTGAGATGCCACTGATTGGCGTACAGACTGTCGTTGGGCGTGAAATGGCGTTCGTATTCGGCATAGAAATTGGGCGTCGCCCAACGCACGCTTTCATTTAGTTCCAACTGGTTGGCCAAATCGACCGACATGATGCCACCGGAAACCGTCACCACATATTGATCCGTGGTTCCTGCCAAAGGACGATAGCTGTCGAACGGTGCGTCGGCGAAGAATTCGGCGGGAACGATGTCATCATTGAGGGCAATAATGATTTCCCCAGAAGGAAACAATCCGAGTCCCGTTTCATTGTCGATGAATCCAGGAGCGGCCCAATCGACGTTTGGCAACGCGGACGCCGCTTGGAGGTTCCATTCGAGTGAAGTGCTGATCGTTGGCGTCAATATCGCCACGTCGTCCGTCAGTACAGTGCTTACGGTAAAGTGATTCGGTGTCATCGGAAACAGCGTTGAAAATATGCCTTCGCTACCGCTGTTCGACTGAGAAAGTTTCACGACGATTTGGTCGGGCTGACGAAAAAGCGATGCCATACGACCGTTTGCCCAATAAAAATCACCATCATCAATGGGCACGGCTCCTCGCCTCGGCCCGTCGGTTGCTTGAAACGACGCTCCCTGAGGAACGGTGATCGCCCGCAAGTCAAACATCGGCCCGACAGGCTGATCGAGAAGGGACAACCCATCCTTAAGCTGCATCGCCTGAACGGTGGCTGCTGACAAATCGCTGACGAAGTATAAGTCGCTCGCCACCGTCCGTTTCTGTTCAAATCCTGTCGCACGAGTTACCGTCAACGAACTCCGCTCTTCCAGCGGTTCCATCAGAAGGCCCAAGTCGGGCGACTCTGTCGAACAGAACGCATCCGCGAACAGCAGCAGGCGGTTCTCCAACTGCTCGAAGCGAAACTGTCGGTGCCGATTTGCCGCACGCTTGTGCGATCTTCGCGGTGAAGTCAGTTTCCGAGGCGTGTTGGCCCTCGAAAGGGTAGAGGTGGTGGTTCGTCGGGGAGCTGAATCCTTGCCGGAAGTACGGCCGCAGGCCATGGCTTTCTCCTGAATGCTGCTAAGACATGTCGTGCCCCACCAGTCAGACTCAACGCATGAGTTACGTCCCCTTAGGGTATTACTGCGAGTGCTGCCGTTTTAGCATGAGCGTATGTGGTGTCAAGCAATTCAGACCATTGCCCTCAGTTTTCGTCGGAACTTTTTCAAGATGCTACTAAAGCAACGGGACGAGTTGCCAAGCTGTGGCTGTTTCAACAAGGGAAATACTCCGACCGCGAAGGGGACGCCCACTGCAACTTGACCGCCAAGCACACTTGCCACGGATGTGCCCATACGGACGGTCGGCTCACCGATCTGAAGGAGGGGGGCTGGCTCGACTCCACACTCGTCATCCGGGGAGCACGGGGTATCAACTACATGCCATGGCGGGACGTACGAAAACGCTTATGATCATGCCTGAGCAGCGGACTGGATTTCAACAAGTCGTGGTACTCTGATTCGTGCCAGATCACGACTTGAACGAAGTCGTGCTGCCCTCTGAATCGTCCTGATCGATCCCGCAAGCATAAGGCTCCCGCGACCATCATGTCCCTGCTCGCCTCGCATGTCGACCGTCTTCGCCAACACTTCCCCGCGCTCGCGCGGCAGATTCACGACCAGCCCGCCATCTACTTCGATGGACCGGCGGGAACGCAAGTCTCCCAGGGCGTAATCGACGCGATCTCGAACTATCTCATCCACTGCAACGCCAATCACGGCGGTTTGTTCGCCACCAGTCGTGAAAGCGATGCGATGTTGGATGAGGCACATCAAGCCGTGGCGGATTTGCTCGGAGCGCCGGACCCAGCGTGCGTCTACTTCGGTGCCAACATGACCAGCCTGACATTCGCGCTCTCGCGGGCGTTGGCCCAGACCTGGCGCGCAGGCGACGAGATTATCGTCACGCGGCTCGATCACGATGCGAACGTTACCCCGTGGGTGCTTGCCGCTCAAGACGCGGGTGCCGTGGTACGCTACGTCAATCTTGTGCGGAGCGATTGCACGCTGGATATGCGGGACTTTCACTCGCAACTCAACACTCGGACTCGTTTGGTGGCGGTCGGTTGCGCGTCGAACTCGACGGGAACCATCAATCCGGTGCGGGAAATCTGCTCGGCCGCGCGGGCGGTGGGAGCGCTCAGCTTTCTGGACGCCGTTCACTATGCTCCCCATGCGTTGATGGATGTGGTCGAGTTCGGTTGCGATTTTCTGGCTTGCTCGGCGTACAAGTTCTTTGGTCCGCACGTCGGAATCATGTGGGGCCAGCGCGAGCACCTGGAGCGTTTAACGCCCTACAAGTTGCGTCCCGCGCCCAACACCTTGCCCGGCAAATGGATGACGGGGACGCAGAATCACGAGTGCATCGTGGGGGTGTTGGCCGCCGTCGATTACTTGGCGGACCTGGGCCGTACATTAGCGGGCGACGCGACACTCGCGCGGCGCCAGGCATTGGCGGATGCGTATCACGAAATCCAGTCCTACGAATCGCGACTGATCGCGCGATTGCTGGCCGGATTAGCGGAACACCCGGAGATCACGGTCTGGGGAATCACCGAGTCGCGGGATTTGGCGAAGCGTCTGCCCACTGTCTCGATCACCCATCAACACCTTCGCCCGGCAGACTTGGCTCAGCGATTGGCCGACGCAGGCATCTTTGTGTGGCACGGCAATTATTATGCGTTGCAGGTCACCGAGGCGTTGGGATTGGAACCCGACGGGATGGTACGGATCGGTTTAGTGCATTACAACACAGAAGCGGAAATCGACCGACTACTCACCGTGCTCTCGCAACTATGACGATCTTGCCCACCAAACTGGAACTCGTCGGCGAAAACCAATTGCTCATTCAATGGAGCGATGGTCACAGCCGCCGCTATCGCTTTCGCGAACTGCGTGATCGCTGTCCGTGTGCCACGTGTCGCGAGAAGAACAAGGTACCCGCCCCGCTGTTGCCCGTGCTGAAAGCGGCCGAAGCCCAGCCGCTCAAGATTCTGGGCATGAAGCCAGTTGGCAACTATGCCTACTCGATCAACTTCAGCGATGGTCACGACACGGGAATCTACTCGTTCACCACGCTGCTAGAGTTGGGTGAAGTCGTGAATCCATAACGCGACGAAGCCGCAACGAAAGTTCGCCGGGGGGCCAACCGCAGTCCGGCGGATGCCGGAACTACTCGACCGCCGCTTCGCTCTTCAACCCATCCTGTTCCAACTTACGGAACGCATCGACGCCAAAGCCTTCGTCGGCGGCCTGTTCGCCTTCCTTGATCAAGTCGCCACGGCTGAGCCGAATCTTCTTGTATTCGTCCTCGGAGACGACGTAGTACCAATCGGCGAAGCGGGCGTTGAGCTCCCGAACTCTGGCCTCGGCTTTTCCACGATTATCTTTCCAGTCGTCGAGTTTCCGTTGATTCTCTTTCTCGATGCGTTTGATCTCTTTGTCGAGTTCCGACTCGTCGCTCTCGGGAGCGGCATCCCCGGCCGCATCGGCCTCGGTCTTGTCGGCGTCGTCGCTAGCCGGAGCGTCGTCTGCTTTCGGCGCGGGAGGAGCCGGCACATCGGCGGCCGCTGGCTTCTTGGGCACTTCGGCTAACTCGGGCATCGGGAACTTGCTGTCGTTGACCGCCGCGGTCACCATGAGATAGCGATTCAATTTGCTCTGATCGGCTCCCGCATCGGTTCCCGCCACATTGCCAAAGCGCAGCACATACTCGTAGCCTTCCTTCATGAAGACCCGCAAGTCACCGTTGGCGGAGAGAATCTCCGGCTCGGCACCGCTCACCGATAGGGGATAGAAGCCGCGATTCACCAGCGACGTGACACTTTCTTGATCGTTCAAGAAAGAGGCGTCGGTCTTGAGATCGGCGCGCATACCCGTTGGCTTGCGCCGCACATCGACGATCTTTAAACTCGCTAACGCGTTCTTCAGGTCGTTCAGTTTATTGCTATTCAGCTCTTCACCCGGCAGTAATTCCCCGGGCACCGGCTTCAGTGAACTCGCACCCGAACCTTGACGATAGGTCAAGAACTCTTGAAGATCCCACTTGTTCGCATCCCCGTTCCAATCCGCGACGGCATCAAAGCGCGGCTCGATAGCGAAGCCCTGGGCGGTTCGCAGGACGGAGTAATCCTTGATCTTCATGCGTTCGACATCGATCGCCTTGAGTCCGAGCAAGTCCTTTTCGATCCAGTCCTCGAACTTCGTGGAGAAGCGGGCCGGATCGAGCTCGATGTCATAGACTACGTCGTGGTTCGGCTCGCGCACGAAATGATGTCCCTCGGCACCCTTGATCGGCTTGCCGATGACCAAGCTAGCCAACTCCTTACCCTTTTGATCCTCGAAACGGACCAGCATCCCGACGCCCTTGTCGCCCAACTTAGTTTGGTCCTTATTGGGTTCCTTCACGCCAAATAGCTCGTGCTCCGTTTTATCCTCGGTGACGACGCCCAGCACGCGGAGCCCTACCAAGCTGGTGGCCACATCACGAATTCGGTCCTCGGCGTCGGCGGGATAATCGGTATGGGACGGAATGGTCCACAGCCCGGTCTTGCCATTTTTGGCCACTTCAAAGCTATGGATTTCGCCCAGTTCCTCGTCGTAGCGCAGGATCTCCAGGCTGGCGGCTTGGCTGGGATCATTGAGCTTCTCGAACAGCACTTCCCCCACCTTGCCGCTCACGACAAGCGGCTGATCACTGGGCCGAGCCATGAGCCAGACACCAAAAACGAGCACGGCCACGCCAGCGAAAATCCCTGTCTTCGTGCCTTCATTCATCTCTGTAAATCCTCCTCGGAATCCCTGTCCGTTCGAATGCGATTAC
>JBGTHH010001234.1:0-6232 GCA_041746275.1 Pirellulaceae bacterium
TCCCAGAACAACGGGGGAACCCCCGCTGGCAAACAGGCTGAACCAGCACCGGTCCACTCGTCGACCGATGATAGGCTCGAAACTGCGAAAGCTCGCATCAAGACTTGCTTGGACAGTTGGACGTTCGGCGATGACTCAACCAAGTTCTCAAAGGACAACCCAAACATCACTTTTGTCCCGATTGACGATATCCTCCGCCAAACCGTCTTGACGAAATATGAACTTGGTGCTCATCGCGAATACAAAGACAAGATCGACGGAACCGAGGCCACCGGCTACGAATTCAACGCAAGCCTGTACTTTGCCACAAGCGGAGGCGGTGACACACTCAAACCGTACACGATTAAAATTCTTGCCGTTCCAAATCGCGACGACTACTGGAGTGTTCTCGCCCAAGAAAAGAAATGACGGCATATCAAATCGGTGAACGGGAGGGCTCGGCGCGGTCGGTCCTGAAGTCAAGCTCCTCTCCTCGCCCCCCGTTACCTCGGTCGTTCGTCGGTCAACTCCGTCACTGCAAATGGCCTCTTTCAAAATCGGAACTGATGCGGGTGACCATGTCATCGTTGAGATCGACGGTCGCCCCGACGAGCGTGACGACTGGCTCGACGCGACAATCTCCGTTCATGCCGGAGCATTCTCAGCGACGATTCATGCCACGCTTGTGACATGTGATTTCCCTCGCTTCCGTCCGCGACTTGAAGAACTTTACAAAACGCTTAGCGGTAGTGCGACCTTTGCTACAATTGAACGTCAACTGCAAATCACTTGCGTTGGAAACGACCGTGGCGGAATTGCCATCGATGGCATTGCACAAGAGCGTGTCGGCGACGGCAATGAACTAAGATTTCGGTTCGACATTGACCAAACAGACTTGCCAAACATCATCGCACAACTACAACAGATCGAAGTAGAATTCCCAAACAAGATTCATCCGGCGTTTCCGCAATGATCGTGGCCGGGCTCAATGACGGCCGAACAATGACCGACGAACTTGTGGATGGACCGAAGCGGCGGTCGCGGTCCTTGGTGATACTTGGATGATTGGCCGCCGCTCGGTCATCCTGGACGTTCGTTGGGACAGTAGCGCCTGGCGATGAGTGCTCGGTCGGATGCTTGTGTTGGTCGTCTTGACTGGACGATCGTTCTAGCGACTTGATCGTTGGTGTCGTGTACGTGGCTTGGTCGAGATTTGATAGCGAATCCAGCACGGTCTCGCGGGGCGAGGCGGTTGCCGATGTTTTGTTGCTGAATCAAACATCTTCACGAGCTGCGACACACCGTCTGTCGTGTCGTCCAACGCGTGATGGGTGCGCGGACGATTCGTTGGTGATTCCAAAGTCCCCACGAACTTCGAACGCGTCTGCTGTGGCGACATCCAGCGCGGAATGGGTGCGCGGACGACAGGGGCCGTGATGGCGATGCCTGACGGCAACGGAAAGAACATGATTGGCGTGGTGTGCGCGATGTGATATGTTGCGTCAAGTTCGGTCGGGGATGGCGGGGTGGTCTCGCAAACCCCAACGAACCATGCGTTGAACGTGAGTGCTCGGCGCTGTCTGGTTTGAACATCTGAATCAACTTCTCGCACCACGTTAACTTGGTCGTTCGGTGATCGAAGTATGGTATCGCGTGTAGTCATGCTGAGTTGGTTGCTCTCATTGATAGGCTGTTCCCAACCGCCCGATGGCCGCGCAATCGAGAACTCGATCAGACCGCTTACGTCTGTCGAATCGCGACTTGTCGCTGACATGCGAGAAACAACCGTCGCTGATCTACGGACTCGGTACTCCATCGCCAACGACGTAGACAGTGTGACCGTTCTTCAGCACCTGATCGAAGACGGGAGCTTCGTTCAGACGACGGACATGATGCCCTTGGGAATCGTCTGGGGAGAATTGATCTGCCGCGAATCCCGTGCTGAATGGGTTACAGCGGACTTGGATGGCACACGAATGTTTGCACTGAATGTTCCGAATTCGACAATACTCCTGTTTCCGATTGCCATGCTTGAAAAGCGACGAGATCGCGACGAAACTGTGGACTTTCAGATGTTCCTCACGAATACCGTCGATGCAATTACCATGATGAAAGCCGATCCAGCATACCAACGTTGACCACTGAAATCACCGAACAATGGGATGAACGGGAGGGCTCGGCGCCGTTCGGCCTGAAGTCCAAGTCTTCTCCTCGCCCCCCCGTTATCCCGGTCGTTCTGCCCACCACTCCAGTCGATTGATCCGAAACACGCGCCAAGAGAGGGACTTTTCGTGAAACTCAACTACTTCTGCCTTTCGCTGCTCCTCACGGTCACCTTCGGTGTGGAACCACGGCAAACATCCGCACAGGTTCTTCAAGGGGCGATAGATGTTCAAGTTCATGGGATTAAGGGTGACAATACCCCGTGTAGCGACAAGCTGCAGACGCTGCTCAACACGTTGCAACACGAGGCTCGAGACCGAGCGTCTATTATTTACTTTCCGCCGGGATGGTATCGACTTGACAAGACAGTGACCGTCAACGCAAACAATCTAATCATCGTCGGCGCAGGCGCTCAATACCAGCCATCTGATGGTGGAACGTGGTTTGAAATGACCGACCGCGAGCAGAATCCAGCGATCCTCATAAAGGGACGCGGGGTTCGCATACAGGATGTCGGTTTCTACACTGGCGTGAATACCGAAGTGAGCGAATGGGAAAAAAAGGGAGGTCCACCCTCTGAAGCTACCGCAATTAAAATAGAACAAACCACCGGAACAACCCTCCGCGACTTGTTTTTTCTCGATACTTACACGTCCATTGACGTGTCTGAGGCGGGCAGTATCAAGATTGACAGAATTAGAGGAGAACCGCTCCGGTATGGCATACGAATGCGGAGTTCCGGTCAAATGAGCCAGGTGAACGGCGTGGAGTTTTGGAGATTCGCGTCAGGACCAGGCCGTGAAATAATTTCGATGTGGAAGCGTGAGAACGGCGAAGCATTTCACTTGGACGGCGTCGATGGAATTCAGTTAGATAATACTTTCTCCATCGGATACCGCTACGGGTTTCGATTTGAAGGTAGGGCAACAAAGAAATTTGTAATTTCAAATTCCTACATTGACGAGTGCGTTGAAGGGATCGAAATTCGTTCTGCGAAATCTTACGGATTCCTCTCTAACATCACTTGTAGCGGCGATGACGGGCTTGAGGAGCATCTATGGAGGCAAGCTGCGGGCCTAGAGATTGATGCGGACGAGGTAAAAGTCTGGGCGTCTAATGTTCAATTTGACAGCGCGACGAAGGAATCCGATGGAAAGCTTCAGCCCTTTGCGATTTACGTCGAGGGAGAAAAGTCGATGTTTAGCGCTAGCAACCTAGTCGCCAATTATACTGACTATCCAATGTTCGTTAGCTCACAGAGTAAGGCTGTAATTGCCGCTGGGTCTCTTCTCGAAAAGGATGGCACGCAGTTGCTTACTGAAAGTCTGCTGCCTAAGGGACGTTGATCCCCATCTGTTGGGCATAACCAATGAGAATTTGACTTCGCGGTGACGGGCAGTATGGCGTCGTACGGGGTGGGATCTTGACGCGTGTGAAACGCTAATGCGAAGTGAAGACGAGCCGAAGCTCAAATTCTTTGTTCAAGGAGCCTGGATCTTCAAAAGGACGCCCGCCTTCTCGCCGGTTCTGGCACACAGCGCGCAGCACGAACGAACTCGGCCAAGAACCAGTTTTACGAGTCGAGCTATCAGAGTTGTTGCTTCACGTATTATCGCCATCGGTCAAGACTCAGCTCGAATCGATTAGGTACGGCAACGGATGGTGGTAGACCACTCGGCCGCTGCCGTCGGTGATCGCGGTCAACTGCATCTCGCCTCCGCACTCGGCACAACGCATCGGCGGCTTCTCGGGCGGCTCGGGTGCCGCTTGTCGGGCCAGCCAGTAGCACCAACCCAAGTAGAACCAGACCAGCATCCGCACCCAAGCGAATTGCAGCTTGCTGTTGGGACTGGCGAAGCCATAGTACCGCAACCGCTGGAAGTTGCGCGGCAACGTGTGTTGCAGGAACCCACGCACGAACTCGTTGCCGCTCACGCGCCGTGTGTGCGATTGGCGCGAGCCCGATGGAGTCACGCGATACGTCACACTCGACTCGTCTACTGCCTCGATCCGGTTGTTGCTGATGGCCGCACGGTAAACATAGGGCGCGAGATACTTTAGGGTTGCCCGGCCGTCCCCCACCGCTTCGACATCCACGACCCAAGTCTGCTTCCAGACATCCGGGGCGATTTCGTCGAGCAATCCCGTTTCGCGCATGGCATCCCGGAATTTGGCACGATAGACCTTCGAGGCCGCCTTCTCGGGCAGCAAGAAGTTCTCCGGTCCAGCTTGCCAACGCGAACCGTCTTGGCTCACCCCGCCGCCGGGAACCACGAAGTGAACGTGCGGATGATAGACCGTCGGATCTCTTCCCCACGTGTGTAACGCGCCGAAGAATCCTAATCGATCGGTGCCGATGAATCGTGGACCGCCAGCTAACTCGCGAACCGTCGCGCTGCCGGTATCGAACATCGCTTGATAGCAGGCTCGCTGATTGGCGCGCACGATCTTCCGCAGCGCCTCGGGCACTGTGAACGTGACCAGAAAGTAAGGCACTGGCAACAGTTGAGCGGTTCGCTGGGCCAACCAGACTTGAGTCTTGTCCGACTGGCATCGACCAACACAGCATCCATGCTGGTCGGTGCCCGACAGTGCCGATTCCCGCAACTCCGGCCGACCCAATGCGTGCGTCGGCAGGAGCGGCAATCGTAGCGCAAAGATCCCAACGCGCCCGTCCGACAACGCGTGATGGCGGCCAGCACACGCTTGTGCTCACTCGGCATCCGGTCGCCGTACAGATGCAAGTAACCGTCAGCATGTTGCCTCAGTGCATCGGCAACAGTCGGCATGCCAGCTACTTTGGCTTGCGCTTGTTGCACTTGGGCTTACCAGCATCGCGTTTGCCAGCCCTGGGCTTACTAGGCTCCGGATTCGCCGGTGGCTTCTTCGAGAACTTGTTCTGGAACAAGTCGCCCGCTTGTGCGATCTCGTCCAACTTGGCGCGTCCGTTGTCTTCCCCATCATCGGTCAAGTGCAGATAGACAAGCGTCGTTTGCAAGCTGCTATGGCCAAGAAACTTCTGAATCCAGCGCAGCGAGACACCGGCTTCAAACAGATGCGTCGCGATACTATGCCTCAACGTGTGAGGCGAGATTCTCTTGCGGAAGCCGAGTTTCTCCACGACTCGCGTCATGCACCCCTGTACTGTCGTGGCATCCATCGGCCGCGAAGTGGTCGAGGCCGCTTGCTTGTTCCGACCGATCGCCGGGAAGAGAAGTCTCGGGTTGCGATGCGTGGCCCATGGATGACCAGTGTCGAGCCCTGTAATGCGGCCAAAAGTCGGCTCAGTTCTGCTCGCTACGAACCCGCGACGACTTCGGCGGGCGGATGCAGCCTGCTTTCGGCACGCTCGACGAGCGTCTGGAATTCGGGCTTATTCCCATATAGCTCGACAATGCCTCGCCAAACCTTCTTGGCGTCCAACTCTTTGCCTTGGGAGGAGAGTTGGTCGGCGTCCTGCAGCCGTGTTTCGATGAACGCCAGCCGGTCGTTGTCGGACCCTTTGGCTTCGATCTCGGCAATATTGCGGCGAGCCAAGTTGACGAAGGCCAGGCGCGTCGCATCCTCGTCCCCATCGACCAGGACATGGACCATGCCGCGATACTTTTCCAAGGCCGCCAGGCGGTCGCCAAATTGCTCGAAGTCCCAAGCCTCCTTGTACAATCGTTCTGCCTCGGACTTTGGTTCACGACCGTACTTCACGTTAAACTCGAACTTCCGCTTCGCGCTCTCCATGTCGAGCAGCTTGATCTGTTCTTCGGCGGCATCGGCTAACTCGCCGCGCGGATACATGTGCAGCAACTTTTCGAGGTAAGGGCGTGCTTTCTCGCGTTCGATGCCTTCTTTCGAGTCGATGATAGCAACCGCGCGGCGGAACAACCCGGCTTGGCTCGGTGGCCAGAGCAGCCAAGTCCCGATACCGCCAATCAACAGAAACAAGCAAAGTGCCAGAAACCACGCGCGCTCATAAAACGGTGGCCCTCCTGCGGACTTCCGCGACTTGCGAGCGGGGCGCAGCGCCTGTTCAAGTAGCTCTCGCGTCGCGTCCTGTTCCCGTTGAGGTTGCAGCGTACCATAGGTTCCATAAACA